>JALOLN010000306.1 GCA_025455945.1 Actinomycetes bacterium | reverse complement strand
GTACCCAAGGAGGGCGCCATGTCCGACCCCAGCCTGACCCCGCGCCGCAGCGTGCTGTACATGCCCGGCGCCAACGAGCGCGCCCTGGAGAAGGCCAAGACGCTGGCCGCCGACGCGCTCATCCTCGACCTCGAGGACGCCGTCGCCCCGGACGCGAAGGTCGAGGCCCGCGACCGGGTGTGTGCGGCCGTCGGCTCCGGGGAGTACGGCCGCAAGGAGCTGACGATCCGGGTCAACGGCCTGGACACGCAGTGGTTCGCGGACGACGTCGCGGCGGCGGCGCAGGCCGGGCCGGGCGGCATCGTCGTCCCGAAGGTCTCCTCGGTGGCCGACGTCCGCGCCATCGAGGCGGCCCTGGAGAAGGCGGGCGCCCCCGACCGCACGCTCATCTGGGCGATGGTCGAGACCCCGGCCGCGATGCTGCACTGCGAGGAGATCGCCAGCGCGTCGGAGCGGCTCGCCGTCCTCGTCATGGGCACCAACGACCTGGCCAAGGAGCTGCGCGCCGCGCACGTGCCGGGCCGGCAGCCGCTGCTGACCGGGCTGGGCCTGTGCCTGCTCGCGGCGCGGGCCACCGGGAAGGCGATCCTCGACGGCGTCTACAACGACGTGAAGGACGCCGAGGGGTTCGCCGCCGAGTGCCGCCAGGGCGTAGAGATGGGCTTCGACGGCAAGACGCTCATCCATCCGGGCCAGATCGAGCCGTGCAACGCCGCGTGGGCGCCGAGCGATGAGGCGGTGGCCGACGCGCGGGCGCTGATCGCCACGTTCGAGCAGGCGGTCGCGGAGGGCCGCGGGGTCGTCGTCCACAACGGCCGGATGGTCGAGAACCTGCACGTCGAGACCGCCCGGCGGGTGCTCGCCTTCCACGAGGCGATCACCAACCGGTAGCCATCACGACGCGTGAGCCGGACGCCGGACGGCGCACCACGGTGAAGCCGGCCCGCTCGAACAGCGGCACCGTGCCGGTGAAGACGCCGTCGTCCGGACGCCGCTCCCGGGTGTCGACCGGGTAGCCCTCGACGGTTCGGGCGCCGCCTGCCCGGGCGTGGCCCACCGCGGCCGCGAGCAGGGCGGTGGCCACGCCCCGGCGGCGCTGCGCCCGGGGCACCCAGAAGCAGGGCACCGCCCAGACTGCGTCGTCCGCCGGGTCGCCGCCCGCATCGTCCGGGCCCGGCCGCAGCTGCCGCGAGCGCAGGATCCGGCCGAACTGCGGCCGCGGCGAGACCGTGACCCAGCCGACCGGACGGTCGCCGTCGTAGGCGAGCAGTCCGGGGACCGCGCCGTCTAGGGTGAGTCGCTCGAGCAGTGCCCGGTTGCCGGTGCCACCGTCCCGGCAGCCGGCGTCGAAGGCCGAGCCCGGCTGCCGCCACCAGGTGCACCAGCAGCCGGAGTAGGCGCCGCTGGGGCCGAAGAACGCGGCGAGCTCGTCCCAGCGGTCGCGGGTCACGGGGCGGACCTCGTAGGGCGGGTCGCTCGGCCGGTCGTGGGGCACGGCCCCATCTTTGCTGGCCCAGAACGGCGGCGGGTACCCTGTCGGCGCGGTCGGAGACGACCGCGGGGAGGCGTCGCCTAGTCCGGTCTATGGCGCCGCACTGCTAATGCGGTTGGGGCCCTAAGCCCCTCGAGGGTTCAAATCCCTCCGCCTCCGCCGCCCCACCCCCGTGCGCCTACGGTCCAGTAGTGAACGCTCTGAGACGCCTACCGCTCCATGACGTTCACTACTGGACCGTAGGCGGAGGAAGTGGGCGGAGCAGTATCGGAGCGGCCGCTCTTCACTGACCGGCGGCCAGGGCTGCGGACACCACCTCGCGGGCCTCGGCCTGGATCCGGGCCAGGTGCTCGGCTCCGAGGAACGACTCGGCGTAGATCTTGTACACGTCCTCGGTGCCCGATGGCCGGGCGGCGAACCAGCCGTGCTCCGTCGTCACCTTGAGCCCGCCGATCGCCTCCCCGTTGCCGGGCGCCGCCGTCAGCTTGGCGAGGATCGGCTCGCCGGCCAGCTCGGTCGCCGTCACCTGGTCGGGGTGCAGCCGCTTCAGCACGTCCTTCTCCGCGCGGGACGCCGGGGCGTCCACCCGGGCGTACGCCGGTGCGCCGAACCGCTCGGTCAGCCGCGCGTAGTGCTCGCTGGGGTCCGCGCCCGTCACGGCGGTGATCTCCGCCGACAGCAGGGCGAGCAGGATGCCGTCCTTGTCCGTCGTCCAGACCGTGCCGTCCTTGCGCAGGAACGACGCGCCCGCGCTCTCCTCCCCGCCGAAGCCGAACGACCCGTCCACCAGGCCGGGCACGAACCACTTGAACCCGACCGGCACCTCCACCAGTCGCCGCCCGAGGTCCGCGGCCACTCGGTCGATCATCGACGAGCTGACCAGGGTCTTGCCGACCGCGGCGTCGGCACGCCATCCGGGCCGGTGCGAGTACAGGTACTCGATGGCGACCGCGAGGTAGTGGTTGGGGTTCATCAGGCCGGCGCTGGGGGTGACGATGCCGTGCCGGTCGGAGTCGGCGTCGTTGCCGAACGCCACCTGGAACCGGTCCTTCAGCGCCACGAGGGAGGCCATCGCGTCGGGGGAGGAGCAGTCCATGCGGATCTTGCC
>JALOLN010000305.1 GCA_025455945.1 Actinomycetes bacterium | reverse complement strand
CGGCGACGTAGCCCTGCTGCGCGGCGGCGTCCCCGGTGGCCGCGCCGCCGCACGCCGTCAGCGTGAGCGCGACCGCCCCGAGCAGGGCGGCCGCGGCACCGCGGCGGAGGCGTCGCACCGTGCGTCAGGCCCCCGCGGTGAACCGCTTCGACGCGCGCGCCGGCAGCAGCTCCCGGGCCGGCTCGTCGTAGTCGACCGCCACGATGTCGAGGCCCTCGTAGGTGAACGAGGTGACGGAGGCGAGGGTGCACTCCCGCTTCCGGGGGTCGTGCCACAGACGGCGGTCCTCGACGAACGAGCGGGCGGTCCAGATGGGGAGCTGGTGACTCACCAGCACCGCCTCGCGGCCGAGGGCGGCGTCCCGGGCGTCGGCCATCGCGGCCAGCACCCGGCCGGCCTGCACCCGGTACGGCTCACCCCAGGAGGGCCGGAACGGGTTGCGCAGGTACCGCCAGTGGCGGGGGTGGCGCAGCGACCCGTCACCGACGCCGAAGGTGAGGCCCTGGAAGTGGTTGCTCGCCTCGACCAGCCGGGCGTCGGTGACGACCGGCAGGTCGAGCACCCGGGCGAAGGGCACCGCGGTCTCCTGGGCCCGCTCCAGGGGGGACGCCGCCAGGTAGGCGACGTCGCGACCGGTGAACGCGGCCGCCACCACCTCGGCCATCTCCAGCCCGAGCGCCGACAGGTGATAGCCCGGCAGCCGGCCGTAGAGGACCCCGTCGGGGTTGTGCACCTCGCCGTGGCGCATGAGGTGCACGACCGTGACGTCGGTCATGGGGTCCCCTCCGGCGTGGCTCGGGCGGCGGCCCGGGCGGCGGCGGGCAGCGCGTCGGCGACGCGCTGCAGGCTGTCGGCGTCGTGCGCCGCCGAGACGAACCACGCCTCGAAGGCCGAGGGCGGCAGGTACACGCCGCGGTCGAGCATGGCGTGGAAGAACGCGGCGTACCGGAAGGTCTCCTGACGGCGCGCGTCGTCGTACGTGCGCACCTCCTGGTCGACGAAGAAGACGCTGAACAGGTTCCCGGCCGCCTGCACCCGGTGGGCCACGCCGGCCCGGGCCAGCTCCTCGGACACCATGGCGGCCAGCCGGGCCGCCGTGCGGTCGAGGTGGGCGTAGATGTCCGGGGTCAGCAGGCGCAGCGTGGTCAGCCCGGCGAGTGTCGCCATGGGGTTCCCGCTGAGCGTGCCGGCCTGGTAGACGGGGCCGGCCGGCGCCAGCCGGGCCATCACGTCGGCCCGGCCACCGAACGCCGCGACGGGCAGCCCGCCCCCGATCACCTTGCCGAAGGTGATCAGGTCGGCGGCGACGCCCTCCAGCCCGTACCACCCGGCCGGACCCACCCGGAACCCGGTCATCACCTCGTCGCTGACGAGCAGCGCACCGTGCGCACGGCACAGCTCCGCCAGCCCGGCGGTGAACCCGGGGTGCGGCGGGACCACGCCCATGTTGGCTGCGGCCGCCTCGGCGATGACGCAGGCGATGTCCCCGCCGTGCAGCTCGAAGGCCTTGGCCACCGCCTTGAGGTCGTTGTACGGCAGCACCAGGGTGTCCGCGGCGGCGGCCCCGGTCACTCCTGGGGTGTCCGGCAGCCCGAGGGTCGCGACGCCGCTCCCGGCACTGGCCAGCAGCGCGTCGACGTGGCCGTGGTAGCAGCCGGCGAACTTCACGACCTTGCTCCGGCCGGTGAACCCGCGGGCCAGCCGCACCGCGCTCATGGTCGCCTCGGTGCCGCTGCTCACCAGCCGTACCTGCGCCACCGGCGCGACGCGGGAGACGACCTCCTCGGCGAGCTCCACCTCCGTGGGCGCCGGTGTCCCGAAGGACCATCCTCGGGTGGCTCGCTCCTGCAGGGCCGCGACGACGGCGGGGTGGGCGTGACCGAGGATCATCGGCCCCCAGGAGCCCACCAGGTCCACGTAGTCGCGGCCGTCGGCGTCCGTGACCAGCGCCCCCCGCCCGGCGACCATGAACCGCGGCGTCCCGCCGACCGCCCGGAAGGCCCGCACCGGGGAGTTGACCCCGCCGGGGGTCACGGCGAGCGCCCGCTCGAACAGGGCGGCCGACCCCGGCGCGTCAGGGGAGTAGGTCACCCGGCGATTGTCGCAGGCCGCTGCCGGACGGGTGGCCGATGGTCGGCGGCGCGGACCCATGTGGAAAGGTGCTGGGTAGCACCAGCGAGCGAGGAGGGTGTGATGGCGGAGCGGAACGACCTCGGCATCCTGCGGCTGCTCAGCACGGCGGAGATCGAGGCGATCCCCTGGGAGCCGCTGCACGACCTGCCCGGCGTCACGCACAAGATCCTCTGGCGCTCCGGTGACATCACCCTCGGCCTGATCCACCTCGACCCCGGTGCCAGCGAGCCCGGTCCGCCGCACTACGCCGCGCACCACCACTTCTTCGTCGTCCAGGGGACGTGCAGCATCGCCGGACGTCCGCTGGCCGCCGGGTCCTACGCGTACATCCCGCCGGAGACCGAGCACCCCACGACCGACGTCGGCCCTGAGGGTGCCACCGTGTTCTTCACCTACCGCCCGCTCGGGCCCAAGCAGGCCCCGCCCCCGCCGCTGCACCCGGACGAGCTCAGCGCGATCTGACCTCCGCG
>JALOLN010000304.1 GCA_025455945.1 Actinomycetes bacterium | reverse complement strand
CATGTCGTCTCCGTCCGTGAGGCGGCCGCCTGGTCGGCGGTCTGGGTCACCCTCGGCGTCGCCTTCGGCGGCGTCATCTGGGCGGTCTACGGCGCGGAGCTCGCCGGGCAGTACTTCGCCGGCTACGTGATCGAGAAGTCGCTGGCCGTCGACAACGTCTTCGTCTTCGCGATCATCTTCAGCTACTTCGCGGTGCCTCGGGAGTACCAGCACCGCGTCCTGTTCTACGGCGTGCTGGGCGCGCTGGTGTTCCGGGCCATCTTCATCGCCGCCGGCTCGGTCCTCATCGCGAGCTTCGCGTGGATCCTCTACGTCTTCGGTGCCTTCCTGGTGCTGACCGGTATCCGGATGGCACGGCACCGCGACGAGCACGTCGACCCTGAGCGCAGCGTCGTGCTGCGACTGTTCCGCCGCTTCGTCCCCACCACCGACGAGTACCACGGGCAGCGGTTCCTCATCCGGCAGGGCGGCCGATGGGTGGCCACCCCGCTGCTGGCCGTGCTCGTCCTGGTCGAGGTCACGGACATCGTGTTCGCGGTGGACTCCATCCCCGCGATCTTCGCGGTGACCCAGGAGCCGTTCCTGGTGTTCACCAGCAACGCCTTCGCCATCCTCGGCCTGCGGGCCATGTACTTCCTGCTCGCCGACCTCATCCACCGCTTCGTCTACCTCAAGCTCGGCCTCGCCGTCGTGCTCGTCTGGGTGGGCGTGAAGATGCTCCTGCTCGAGGTCTACAAGATCCCCACGGCGGTCTCGCTCGGCGTGGTCGCCCTCACCATCACGGTCGCCGTCGTGGCGAGCCTGCGGGCCACCCGGTCCGTCCCCGCGCCGACCGCGGAGGAGTCCGCGGTCGCTGTCTCCCGGAGTGCCTCATGAACCCTGTCGTCCCCCGCGTCCGTCCGGTCGTCGCCCTCGTCACCGACGGAGCAGATGCCGTCGTCGTCGCCCGCACCGCCGCCCGGCCGGCGCTCCGGCGCTCCGAGCCGCTCGTGCTGGCCGCCCCGCTGCCCCAGGGCAGCCCTCCCGGCGACCTGCGGGCCGTCGTCGCGCGGGTCCGGCCCGCGGTCGAGTCGCTGGGGGTGCCCTGGACGGCGCACCCGGCCCCCTACCCCGGCAGCCCGGACCCGGACCGGGCCAGGACCCGGCTGCTCTCGGCAGTCGGTCGGCTCACCCGCCAGCTGGGGGCGTCCACCCTGGTGACCACGGACGACCTGACCGCGCTTCGATGGCGCAGGCCCAAGGGCCTGGTCGTCGTCTCTGTCGAGCGCGGGGTCGTGCCGGCCGAGGGTCCCTGGCTCACCCCGGGCGGGCGCCGGCTGCTGGAGCAGCGGGCCCGGGTGCTGCGCGAGGAGACTCTCAGCGGCCTGGCGCCCCTGATCGGTGACTCCGGCCGTGACCCGCTGGTCGTGGAGCAGTTCGAGCGCGCGACGGCGGAGCTGGTGCGGCTCGACGGGCTCCTCGCGGAGGCTGCCGACCTGCCCCGGCGGGCCGGCGGTCGCGTCGTGGCGGGCGACCTCGTCCACGTCGAGCTCTCCGACGGCCAGCGCGTGCGCGTTCGGCTGGTGCACCCGGTCGAGGCCTTCCTCGACGACGAGCGGATCTCCTGCGAGTCCCCACTGGCCCGGGCGCTGCTCGGTGCCGCAGTCGGGGAGTCCGTGCTCGTTCCCGCACCGCACGGGACGTACGCGGCGCGGGTCCTCGAGATCGCCGAGGAGCCGGACCGCGACCCGGCGACTGCCTGACCGGGAGGACTACCCTCGCGCCATGGCCCGCGGCTGGACGTTCCTGTCGAACCACGGGCACGTGCTGCTCGTCATCGCCCGTGACCCCCAGGCGCGGCTGCGCGACATCGCGCAACGGGTGGGGATCACCGAACGGGCGGCTCAGGTCATCGTGGCGGACCTGGAGGCGGGCGGCTACGTGACCAAGGAGAAGGTGGGGCGGCGCAACTACTACGTGCTCGCCGAGGGTCGCCGCTTCCGCCACCCCGTCGAGGAGGGGTACTCCGTCGACGAGCTGCTCGCCATCTTCCGGCGCTGAGGGCTTTCGGCGCCGGAAGATCAGCCGCTGGACGGCGTCCGGTCCGGGCTGGTCATCTCCTCGAGGGCCTGCAGCAGCTCGTCGCGCTCGGAGGTCATCCAGTCCAGCCGGTCGCGCAGCTCACCGAGCCGCTGCTCGGCGTTGCCCAGGGACGCGGCCAGCTCGGCGATCGTGGCCTCCGCCTCCCGGTGCCGGATCTGCCAGTCCTGGGCGTCGTTCGCGGCGCTGCGCGCCCGCGCCTCCGCCTGCTCGACCCGAGCGGCGGCCCGGGACTGCGCCTGGTCGACGAGGGTCTGGGCCTGCTGGGCGTACGCGGTGGCCGCGGCTGCCTGGGTCTCGGCGGCCATCCGCTGGGTCTCGCTCGCCTCCAGCAGGGCGCGCAGGGCGCGCAGCTCGTCCGTGGGGGCCGGGACCGGCGGGAGGACCTGCTCCACCGGCTGCTCGACCGGGGCCGTCTCGACGGCTGTCTCCTCGGTGCCAGCCGCCGGCCTGGGCCGGCGCAGCGGCAGGCCGAAGAGCGTGCGGGCCGGGGTCGGCTCCGCCGCGCTGGGATCGGGCGCCGGCACCGCTGCGGGGGCAATGTCGACCGCTGCTGGTGCCTCGGGCTCGACCGGCCGCCCCCGGCGGCCGTACGTGGGCAGGACGTCGACCGCTGGCTGCGCGAGCGCGCCAGCGACCTCGGCGTCGTACAGCTCCGCGGACATCGAGCCTCCACCGACGTAGGGATCCTGCGCGGTGTATCGGTCGCGAAGGTGTCGGCCTTGACACGTCCGAACCCCTAGATCGGTTCGTCGTCCTCGCGGTGCAGGCCGATCCACTGGTCGATGCCTTCCCAGGCCTCGTAGAGCAGGTCGACCTGGGTGTCGTGGTCGCCTCGGGGCACCCGCTCCGCGGGGACGACCCGCCAGACCATGTGGAGCACCTTGTGGTGGGGGATCGACGCCCACACGTCGCGCAGCGAGTCGAGCGCGTCGAGCCCGGTGTGGGCCACCAGCACGACGTCCGCCCGGGGGTTGGCGTCGACTGCGGTGAGGACCCCCCCGGGCCGCGGTGGCAGGACGTAGCGCAGCCGCTCGGCCCGACGGGCCTGCTGCTCCATCCCTGACGCGTGCAGGTGCGCGATGGCGCGCTCGCGACGCTCTTCGGTGAAGTTGCCGCCCTCGGGGAAGATGAGGAAGGCGTCCCGGTCACGCATGGTGCCCGAGAGCTCGGCGATGGCGGGCAGCACGCCGTCGCCCGGCTTGGCCGGGTTGACGAAGCGCATGGGCAACCGGTTCAGGACGACGTCGATGAACGGGTCCAGCTGCAGGGTGTCCTTGAGGACGACCCGTGGCCGGCGGCCGACCCAGGACAGCACCTCGTGTACCAGCAGGAACGAGTCGCCGGGGCCGGCGTGGCGGCTCATGATGACCAGTGGCCGCTCCTTCGTCGTGGGGTCCCCGTCGTCGCCCGGCAGGAAGGGTCCGTCAGCCTCGACCTTGAGGACGAACAACCGCCGCCCGGCGGCGTAGAGCAGGTTCAGTGCCCAGCGCAGCAGCCCGTAGTGGGCGGTCTCGAAGGCGGGGGAGTGCAGCTTCCAGCCGAAGCCGCTGGCCACCCACAGGCCGAACGCCGCGATCAGACCCACGAGCTCGATGCCGAGGTAGACCAGGGCGAACCCGGCCAGGCGCAGCGCGCGCAGCTTGCCGGGCAGCTTGTAGGCGAAGACCGCGGCGAGGAGCAGG
>JALOLN010000089.1 GCA_025455945.1 Actinomycetes bacterium | reverse complement strand
GGTCGGGCACGCAGACGACCTCGATGCCCTCGTACAGCCAGGCGTAGTGCGACACCATCCGCTCGGCGATGTGGGCCATCGGCAGGTACGACGGCACGATGTGCCCCTCGGAGTCCACCTCCGCGAGCTGCGTGGCGTAGCCACCCACCTCCCAGGCGACGTTGGCGTGGTCGATCATCACGCCCTTCGGGTTCCCCGTCGTCCCCGAGGTGTAGATCAGCGTCACCAGGTCGACCACGTGCTGCAGCGCGGGCAGCTCGCCGCGCACCTTGAGCAGCCGCTCGAGGAACTCGACGTCGTCGACGATCGCCACCTTCGCCTCGCAGTGCCCGCCGAGGAAGGCGACCTGGTCGGGCGCGGAGGAGTTGTAGATGCTCACCGGGGTGGCGCGCAGCAGCAGGGCGCCGAGGTCGGCGACGTGGGCAGCGCGCCGGCGCCCCGCGCCGCCTGGTCACCGAGCTGGGCCCAGGTCGTCGACCGCCACGAGCCGTCGTCCGCCTTGATCCGCAACGCGCCCTGGTCACCCCGGTCGCGGACGGCGTCCCGGAACCACCCGGTGACGGTCTGGCCCTGCACCCAGGTGCTCAGGTCCTCGGACTCCACCATCGCCGCTCCCCTCGACCGACCGGACGGGCCACCCACGTGGGCGCACACGCTAGCGGGGCGCCGCCGCCAGGGCGAGGGGTGCGGGCGCGTCAGCCGAACAACGCCGGGAGTGTCGCCTCGGACGCCGCGCGCAGCTCCTCGACGGTCACCGAGAACTGCTCCTGGACGTCCAGCGCGTCGCCGTCGACCACCCCGATGCGCACGACCGGGACGTGCCGGGCCACGCACATGTCCGTGAACCGCAGCTCCTCGGAGCGGGGCACTGCGACGACGGCGCGGCCCGCCGACTCGGAGAACAGCGCGACGAAGGGGTCCACGCCGTCCGGCAGGAACACCCGCGCCCCCCGCCCGCTGCGCAGGCACATCTCCACCAGCGCCTGCGCCAGCCCGCCGTCGGAGACGTCGTGGGCAGCGGTGAGCATGCCGTCGCGCGAGCCGGCGACGAGGATCTCGGCCAGCTGGCGCTCCCGCCGCAGGTCCACCACCGGCGGCAGCCCGCCGAGGTGGCCGTGCACGACGTGCGCCCACTCCGACCCACCGAGCTCGTCGCGGGTCTCGCCGACGAGCAGGACCGTCTCACCCTCAGGGCCGAAACCCATCGGCGTGCGGCGGTCCACGTCGTCGATGACGCCGAGCACACCGACGACGGGCGTGGGCAGGATCGCCACCTCGCCGGTCTGGTTGTAGAAGCTGACGTTGCCGCCGGTCACCGGCACCCCGAGCTCCAGGCAGGCGTCCGCCAGGCCGCGGGTCGCCTCCGCGAACTGCCACATCACCGCCGGGTCCTCCGGTGAGCCGAAGTTGAGGCAGTTCGTCACGGCCAGGGGCCGGGCACCGGAGGCCGCGACGTTGCGGTAGGCCTCCGCCAGCGCCAGCTGGGCGCCCGCGTACGGGTCGAGCCGGCAGTGGCGGCCGTTCCCGTCGGTGGCCAGAGCGACGCCGAGCCCGGTCTCCTCGTCCACCCGCACCATCCCGGCGTCCTCGGGCTGGGCCAGGACGGTGTTGCCGCGGACGTAGCGGTCGTACTGGCTGGTCACCCAGGTCTTCGCGGCGAGGTTGGGGGCGGCGACCATCCGCAGCAGCGTGGCACGCAGCTCGTCGGGGGTCGAGGGGCGCGGCAGCCGGTCCGCGGTGGGCGCGTCCGCCTGCAGGTCGTCCTGGCCCCCGGGCCGGGCGAACGGGCGGTGGTAGACGGGGCCCTCGTGCGCCACGGTGCGCGGCGGGACGTCGACCACCACCTCGCCGTGCCACTCGACGACCAGCCGGCCGGTGTCGGTGACCTCGCCGACGACGGTGGCGGTCACGTCCCACCGCTCGCAGATCTCGAGGAAGCGCGCGGCCTTCGCCGGCTCCACCACCGCGCACATGCGCTCCTGCGACTCGCTCATGAGGATCTCCTCCGGCGAGAGCGTGGGGTCGCGCAGCGGGACCCGGTCGAGGACGACGTGCATGCCGCCGCTGCCCGCGCTGGCCAGCTCCGACGTCGCACAGGACAGCCCGGCGCCACCGAGGTCCTGGATCCCGACGACGAGGTCCGCGGCGAAGATCTCCAGACAGCACTCGATGAGGACCTTCTCGGTGAACGGGTCCCCGACCTGCACGCTGGGCCGCTTCGCCGGGCCGTCGGCGTCGAAGGTCTCACTCGCCAGCACGGAGACGCCGCCGATGCCGTCGCCGCCGGTCTTCGCGCCGAAGAGCACGACGAGGTTGCCGGGGCCGGAGGCCTTGGCCAGCTTGATGTCGCCGTGGCGGAGCGTCCCGACGCACAGCGCGTTGACCAGGGGGTTGCCGAGGTAGGTCTCGTCGAACACCACCTCGCCGCCGATGTTGGGCAGGCCGAGGCAGTTGCCGTAGCCGCCGATGCCGGCGACGACTCCCGGGAGCACGCGACGGGTGTCGGGTGCGTCGGCCGGGCCGAAGCGCAGCGGGTCCATGACGGCGACCGGCCGGGCACCCATCGTGAGGATGTCGCGGACGATCCCGCCGACGCCGGTGGCGGCGCCCTGGTAGGGCTCGACGTAGCTCGGGTGGTTGTGCGACTCGACCTTGAAGGTGACCGCCCAGCCCTGGCCGATGTCGACGACGCCGGCGTTCTCACCGATGCCGACGAGGAGCGCGTCGGTCTTCGGGGCCTTCTCGCCGAACTGGCGCAGGTGCACCTTGCTGCTCTTGTAGGAGCAGTGCTCGCTCCACATCACCGAGTACATCGCCAGCTCCGACGACGTCGGGCGGCGGCCCAGGATGGCACGGATCCGCTCGTACTCGTCCGGCTTCAGCCCCAGCTCGGCGAACGGCTGGACGACGTCGGGGGTGGCCGCGGCGTGCGCGACCGTGTCGACGGTCATGCGCCCACCAGCCGGGTGAGGACGGAGGTGAAGAAGCCCAGGCCGTCGGTGGTGGGCCCGGTGAGCGGCTCGACGGCGTGCTCGGGGTGGGGCATGAGGCCCACGACGGTGCCCGCGGCGTTGCTGATGCCGGCGATGTCCCGACGGGAGCCGTTGGGGTTGACGTCGAGGTAGCGGGCCACGACCCGGCCCTCGGCCTCGAGCTCGTCGAGAGTGCGCTCGTCGGCGACGTAGCTGCCCTCGCCGTTCTTCAGCGGCACGACGATCTCCTGGCCCGGCTGGAAGGCGGAGGTCCAGGCCGTCGCGGCGTTCTCGATCCGCAGTCGCTGGTCGCGGCAGACGAAGTGCAGCGAGTCGTTGCGGGTGAGGGCGCCGGGGAGCAGGTGCGACTCGCACAGGATCTGGAACCCATTGCAGATGCCCAGCACGGGCAGCCCTCCGCGTGCGGCGTCCACCAGGGACTCCATGACCGGAGCGAAGCGGGCGATGGCCCCGCAGCGCAGGTAGTCGCCGTAGGAGAACCCGCCGGGCAGCACGACGGCGTCGACGCCCTGCAGGGTGCGGTCCTTGTGCCACAGCGCCACGGGCTCGGCGCCGGCCAGCCGCACGGCGCGCGCGGCGTCGACGTCGTCCAGCGAGCCGGGGAAGGTGACCACCCCGATCCGGGCAGCCATCAGGGCTCGACCCGGACCGTGAAGTCCTCGATCACCAGGTTGGCCAGGAGGGTGCCGGCCATCTGCTCGGCGCGGGCGGCCAGGTCGTCGTCGGCGGGGCCGGCGACGTCGATCTCGAACCGCTTCCCCTGCCGCACGGAGGTGACCCCGCCGAAGCCGAGCCGGGCCAACGCTCCCTGCACGGCCTGGCCCTGCGGGTCGAGGATCTCGGGCTTGAGCATGACGTCGACGACCACACGGGCCACGGGCGCTCCAGGGACGAGAGGACGGCCGGCTGTGCCGCCCAGCCTAGTCCGCCCCCGAGTTGATCAAGGAAATGAGCACCACCCGCCGGCCGGTGAGTGGGGCAGATCTCCTTGATGGACGGGGTGGCGGGGCTCAGCTGGCCGCGGAGTACCGCCGACCGGCCGATGCCAGTGCGGCCCGGACCGCTGCCGTCGTCCACAGGCACCTGCCGCCACCGAGGGGGCGGGGCGGGCTAGGGCTACGGGCCGGGGACGGCGGCGCGCCAGGCCGCCCAGGCGGTGGCTACTGCGTCGTCAAGAGAGCGACGGCCGGCCCAGCCGAGGTCGCGCGCGGCCAGCTCACCGGACGCGACGATGCGGGCCGGGTCACCCGGACGGCGGTCGGCCAGCTCCGGCTCGAAGGGGATACCGGTGACCCGGGCGACCGCGGACATGATCTCCAGGACGCTCGTCCCGGTGCCGGCTCCGAGGTTGTAGACCGGTTCGAGGGGCCGCCCGGCGTCCAGGGCCCGCGCTGCGGTGACGTGCGCGTCGGCGACGTCCGCGACGTGGACGTAGTCGCGCACGCACGACCCGTCCGTCGTCGGGTAGTCGGTGCCCCGGACGACGGGGGTCCGTTCCTCCGTGAGCGCCTTCATCACCAGCGGGAAGAGGTTGTGCGGGCTGGTGTCGTAGAGCTCCGGCGACCCGGAGCCCACGACGTTGAAGTACCGCAGCGACGTGTGCCGCAGGCCGGTCACCCGGGCGACGTCACGGACCAGCCACTCGGTGATGAGCTTGGACTCCCCGTACGGCGACTCGGGGGTGGTCGGCGTGTCCTCGGTGACGAGGTCCACGTCGGGGGTGCCGTAGACCGCCGCCGACGACGAGAACACCAGCCGGTCGACGTGCAGGTCGGTCATCGCCTCGAGCAGCACCTGGGCGCCGGTGACGTTCTGCCGGTAGGTGTGCAGCGGCCGCTCGACCGACACCCCGGCGTACTTGAACCCGGCGAGGTGGATCACCCCGGTGCAGCCGTACTCGTCGAGGGCGTCGTGCACGGCGCCCGGGTCGACGACGGATCCCTCGACAAAAGGCGTGCCGTCGGCGACGAACTCCCGGTGCCCGCTGGAGAGGTCGTCGAGGACGACGACTCCCAGGCCGGCCGCGCTCAGGGCCCGCGCGACGTGCGAGCCGATGTAGCCCGCCCCGCCCGTGACCAGCCAGACCGGCGCCGCTGCCCCGCTCCCGCTCACTCGAACCGCCTTCCTGTGATCCGCTCGTAGGCCTCGACGTACTTCGCCCGGGTCCGCTCCACGACGTCGTCCGGCAGCGGGGGCGGCGGCTGCCCGGAGCTCCGGGACCAGCCGGACGCCGGGGAGGTGAGCCAGTCGCGCACGTACTGCTTGTCGAACGACGGCTGCGGGTGCCCCGGCTCCCATGCGTCGGCGGGCCAGAACCGCGAGGAGTCGGGGGTGAGCACCTCGTCGGCCAGCACGATCGCGCCGTCGGCGGCGCGGCGGCCGAACTCCAGCTTGGTGTCCGCGACGATGATCCCCCGTGCCCGCGCGACGGCCTCGGCCCGGCGGTACACCTCGAGGGTCAGCCGGCGCAGGTCGGCCGCCTCCGCCGCACCGACGGTGGCGGCCACCACCTCGAAGGAGACGTTCTCGTCGTGCTCGCCGACCGCGGCCTTCGTCGCGGGGGTGAAGACCGCCTCCGGCAGCCGCGAGCCGTCCACCAGGCCGGCCGGCAGCGGGACGCCGCACACCGCGCCCGACTCGTGGTACTCGACCAGGCCGGACCCGGTGAGGTAGCCCCTGGCCACGCACTCCACCGGGAACATGTCCAGCCGCTCGCACACCATCGCCCGTCCGGCGAACTCGGCCGGGACGTCGAGGGAGAGCACGTGGTTCGGCACGACGTCGGCGAGCTGCTCGAACCACCACAGCGAGAGCAGGGTGAGCACCCGGCCCTTGTCCGGGATCGGCGTCGGCAGCACGTGGTCGTACGCGGAGATGCGGTCGGAGGCGACGAAGAGCAGCCGGCCGTCGGGCAGGGCGAACAGGTCGCGGACCTTGCCGCTGTACACGTGCCGCAGGTCCGCCACGGCCGCCACCCTACCGACGCGGCGTCGGGGGCCTAGAGGATCGCACCGGGGGTGTACCTCGCCGCCCCGGGGTGGGCGTCGAGCACGACCTGCACCCGGCGGACGACGGCCGCCACCTGCTCGACAGCCGCCCCGGTGAACGACAGGGGCTCGGCGACGAGCGCGTCGAGCTCGGCCCGGGAGAGCCCCAGCCGGGGGTCGCCCGCCAGCCGGTCGAACAGGTCGTTGCGCTCGGCTCCGGCCCTCAGCCCGAGCGCCACGGCCACCGCGTGCTCCTTGATCGCCTCGTGCGCGGTCTCCCGGCCCACCCCGCGCCGGACGGCGGCCATGAGCACCTTCGTCGTCGTGAGGAAGGGCAGGTAGCGGTCCAGCTCGCGGGCGACCACCGCCGGGAACGCGCCGAACTCGTCGAGCACGGTAAGGAACGTCTCGAACAGCCCGTCGGCGGCGAAGAAGGCGTCCGGCAGCGCGACCCGGCGGACCACCGAGCACGACACGTCGCCCTCGTTCCACTGGTCGCCGGCGAGCTCACCCAGCATCGACAGGTACCCGCGCAGGACGACGGCCAGCCCGTTGACCCGCTCGCACGACCGCGTGTTCATCTTGTGCGGCATGGCCGAGGAGCCGACCTGCCCGGGCCTGAACCCCTCGGTCACCAGCTCCAGCCCCGCCATCAGCCGGACCGTCGTGGCCAGGCTGGACGGAGCGGCCGCGAGCTGCACCAGGCAGGACACGACGTCGACGTCCAGCGAGCGCGGGTACACCTGGCCGACGCTGTCGAGCACCCGGGCGAACCCGAGGTGGCCGGCCACCGCCTGCTCCAGGGCGGCCAGCCGCTCGCGGTCGCCGTCCAGCAGGTCGAGCATGTCCTGCGCGGTGCCCACGGGGCCCTTGACACCGCGCAGCGGGTACCGCGCGAGCAGGTCCTCCAGCCGCTCGTAGCCGACGAGGAGCTCCTCGGCAGCCGACGCGAACCGCTTGCCCAGCGTCGTCGCCTGGGCGGCCACGTTGTGGCTGCGCCCGGCCATCACCAGCGTGTCGTGCTCGGCGGCGAGCCGGGCCAGCCGGGCCAGCGCCGCGACCACCCGGTCCCGGACGACGAGCAGGCCGTCGCGGACCTGCAGCTGCTCGACGTTCTCGGTGAGGTCGCGCGACGTCATGCCCTTGTGCACGTGCTCGTGCCCGGCGAGGGCGTTGAACTCCTCGATCCGCGCCTTGACGTCGTGCCGGGTCACCCGCTCGCGCGTCGCGATCGACGCCAGGTCGACGTGCTCGACGACCCGCCGGTAGTCCTCGAGGACGCCGTCCGGCACCGGCACCCCGAGGTCGCGCTGGGCGGTGAGCACGGCCAGCCACAGCCGTCGCTCCAGGACCACCTTGTGCTCGGGCGACCACAGCGTCGCCATGTCGACCGACGCGTAGCGCGCGGCGAGGACGTCGGGGATCAGGGGGCCGGCCACCCGGCCATCATCCCGCAGCGGCGTCCGCGGCGGCGTCGGCGGCCGCGGCCGCGGCGATGTCGGTGCGGTGGTGCGACCCGGCCAGCCGCACCTGCCCGACCGCGGCGTAGGCGCACGCCCGGGCGTGGGCCAGGTCGGCCCCCGTGCCCACGACCGACAGGACGCGGCCCCCGGCGCTGAGCACCACCCCGTTCGAGCCGGCCACGGTGCCGGCGTGCAGGACGTAGGCGCCGTCGACCTCCCCGGCCGCGGCGAGCCCCGCGACGACGTCACCGGTGCGCGGCGTCCCCGGGTAGCCCTCGGCCGCCACGACCACGACGACCGCGGCGCCGTGGTCCCAGTGCAGCGGCTCGAGGTCCTCCAGCCGTCCGGTCGCCGCGTGCAGCAGGACGTCGGCCAGCGGGGTGCGCAGCCGGGCGAGGACCACCTGGGTCTCGGGGTCGCCGAAGCGGGCGTTGAACTCGATGACCCGCAGGCCCCGCTCGGTCAGCGCGAGCCCGGCGTAGAGCAGCCCGCTGAACGGGGTCCCCCGGTGCCGCAGCTCGTCGACGACGGGCTGCGCCACCCGCTGAACCACCTCGTCGACCAGGCCCGGCGGGGCCCACGGCAGTGGGGAGTAGGCCCCCATGCCCCCGGTGTTCGGTCCCTGGTCGCCGTCCCGGGCCCGCTTGAAGTCCTGTGCGGGCTGCAGCGGGACGACGGTGGTGCCGTCGGTGACACAGAACAGCGACACCTCCGGACCGTCGAGGTGCTCCTCGACGACCACCCGACCGCAGGCCGCCGCGTGGGCGAGCGCCTCCGACCGGTCGCTGGTGACGACGACGCCCTTGCCGGCCGCCAGCCCGTCGTCCTTCACCACGTAGGGCGGGCCGAAGGCGTCCAGCGCGGCTGCGACCTCGGCGGCCGTGTCGCAGACGTGCGCCATGGCGGTGGGCACGCCGGCGGCGGCCATGACCTCCTTCGCGAACGCCTTGCTCCCCTC
>JALOLN010000303.1 GCA_025455945.1 Actinomycetes bacterium | reverse complement strand
CGTCCACTTCGTCGGCATCGGCGGGGCCGGCATGTCCGGCATCGCCCGGATCCTGCTGGCCCGGGGGCTGCGGGTCTCCGGCAGCGACGCGAAGGACTCCCGGGAGCTGGCGGCCTTGACGGCGCTGGGGGCGCAGGTGCACGTCGGCCACCGCGCGGAGCAGGTCGCCGGTGCGGACACCGTCGTCGTCTCCACCGCGATCCGCGAGACCAACGTCGAGGTCGTCGAGGCGCAGCGGCTCGGGCTGCTGGTGCTGCGCCGGGCCGAGGCGCTGGCGGCGGTGATGGCCGACCGCCGGGCGGTTGCGGTCGCGGGCACGCACGGCAAGACGACGACGACGTCGCTGCTCACCGTGGCCCTGCAACACTGCGGCGCGGACCCGTCCTTCGCCATCGGGGGCAGCCTCAGCGACTCGGGCATCAACGCCCACAACGGCTCCGGGGAGCTGTTCGTCGCGGAGGCGGACGAGTCCGACGGGTCCTTCCTGCTGCTGTCGCCGTACGCGGCGGCGGTGACGAACGTGGAGGCGGACCACCTCGACCACTACGGCACCGGTGAGGCGGTGGCAGCAGCGTTCGCCGAGTTCGCCCGCCGGGTGGACCCGGCCGGCTTCCTCGTGGTCTGCGCCGACGACCCCGGTGCCGCGCGGCTGGGCGCGCAGGCCGGGGCCGAGGGCGTGCGGGTGCGCACCTACGGGACGGCGGCCGACGCCGACGTCCGCATCGACCGGCTGCGGCTGCACGGGACCGGGTCGACGTTCGACGCGGTCGAGCGCGGCGGCCGGCTGGGCCCGGTGGAGCTGCGGATCCCCGGCGCGCACAACGCCCGCAACGCCGCCGCCGCGCTGGCCGTGGGCATCGCCCTGGGCCTGCCCGAGGGCGCGCTTCGGGAGGGGCTGAGCGGCTTCGTGGGCACCCGCCGTCGGTTCGAGCCGAAGGGCGCGGCAGCGGGGGTCCGGGTGTACGACGACTACGCCCACCACCCGACCGAGCTGGTCGCCACCCTCACCGCCGCCCGCGAGGTCGCCGGGGCCGGCCGACTGGTCGTGGCGTTCCAGCCGCACCGGTACAGCCGGACGGCGGCGTTCCGGGCCGAGTTCGGGCAGGCGCTGGGCCTGGCCGACGACGTCGTGGTGATGGAGGTGTACCCGGCGGGGGAGGACCCCCTGCCCGGGGCCTCCGGCGCGGCCGTCGCTGCCGCCGTGCCCAAGGACCCGCGGCACGTCCTTTTCGAGCCGTCGTGGTCGGCGGTGGCCGGCCGGCTGGCGGAGCGGGCCCGCGCCGGCGACGTCGTCCTGACCCTCGGCGCCGGGGACGTGACCATGGTCGGCCCCGAGGTCGTGGCGCTGCTCCGGGCCCGGGAGACCGGCCGATGAGCGGCCCGCCGACCCGGACCCGGCCGGCCGCCCGACCCCCCGCGCCCGTGGGCGGGGCACAGCAGTTCGCGGCGCGCCGCCGGCAGCTGCGGCGCCGCCGGCTGGGCCGGCTCGCCGTCGCCGCCGGGGTCCTGGCCCTCGTGGGGGCGCTGGCCTGGGTCGTGCTGGCCTCGCCGCTGCTGGCGGTGCGGACCGTCGTCGTGGCGGGCAACGCCCGCGCCACCGCCGGCCTGGTGGAGCTGACCGCCGACGTGCCGACCGGTCGGCCGCTGGCCCGCGTCGACGTCGCAGCGGCGGAGCAGCGGGTCGAGGCGCTGCCCGTCGTCGCGGACGCGACCGTCGTGCGGGACTGGCCGCACACGGTCCGCGTCGTCGTCACCGAGCGGTCCGCCCGTGCGGTCGCGCGCGGCGGCACCGGCAGCGGCTGGCGGCTGGTCGACGCCGAGGGGGTCGACTTCGCGGGCGTCGCCGAGCGGCCGTCCGGGCTGCCCCTGCTCGAGCTCGACCTCGCCGCCGCCGACCCGTCCCGGGTGCGCGCCGCGATGGCCGTCGTGGCGGCGCTGCCGGCGGCCGTGGCCCGGTCGGTCACCACGGTGCGGGCCGGCTCCCCGGACGACGTCACCCTCGTCCTGCGCGGCGGGGCCGTCATCCGGTGGGGCAGCGCGGAGCGGGCGGCGGACAAGGTGGCCGTGCTCCGCGCGCTGCTGACCCGCAAGGCCGCGGTGTACGACGTCCGCGCACCGGACGCGCCGACGACCCGGCGCTGACCGGCCGTTACCCGGTGCCCAGGGCGTCGACGGCCCGCAGGACCCGGGTGGCCGACACCGGCACCGCCGTCCCCACCTCCTGGGCGAACAGGCCGACGCGCAGCTCCTCGAGAAGCCAGCGGACCGCACGCACGTCCGGGTCCGCCCGTCGCGCCGGGGGCAGCGCGGCCACCGCCGCCCGGTAGGCGTCCTCGACCGCGTGCTGCTCGGCCATGAGGTCGGCGTCGCGGCCGGGCCGGTGCGGCAGCCGGTCCACCCGGCGGGCGGCGGCCCGCAGGTAGCGCGCGACGTCGTCCAGCCGGCCGGCACCGACCGCGGCGACGAACCCGGGCCGGACCAGCGCGTCGACCTGTGCCCGGACGTCGTCGTGCGCAGCGCGCACCGAGGGGCTGCGCAGCTGCTCCAGCCCGGCGTCGACCGCCTGCGCCGCGCGCAGCACCCGCTCGACGGCCCGGACGACGGCCAGGGCCCGCTCGGG
>JALOLN010000302.1 GCA_025455945.1 Actinomycetes bacterium | reverse complement strand
CGGGGGTCGTACTGCTTCTTGTTGCCGACCTCCCCGTCGACCTTGAGCACGCCGTCGTAGTGCTTGAGCATGTGGTCGGCGATCGGGCGGGTGAAGGCGTACTGCGTGTCCGTGTCGATGTTCATCTTCACGACGCCGTAGTCGAGCGCCTCCCGGATCTCCGACAGCAGCGAGCCCGAGCCGCCGTGGAACACCAGGTCGAAGGGCTTCTCCTTGCCGTACTTGGCACCGACGGCGTCCTGGATCTCCTTGAGGATGCTCGGCTTGAGCACCACGTTGCCCGGCTTGTAGACCCCGTGCACGTTGCCGAACGTCGCCGCGACCATGTAGCGGCCGCGCTCGCCCAGCCCGAGCTTCTCGGCGGTGGCCAGGCCATCCTCGGCCGTGGAGTACAGCTTCGCGTCGTGCTTGGCCTCGACGCCGTCCTCCTCGCCGCCGACGACGCCGATCTCCAGCTCCATGATGATCCGCGCGGCGGCGCATTTGTCGAGCAGCTCGTCCGCGATCGTCAGGTTCTCGCCGAGCTCGACCGCGGAGCCGTCCCACATGTGCGACTGGAACAGCGGCTCCCGGCCGGCCTTGACGCGCTCGGCGCTGACGTCGATCAGCGGACGCATGAACCCGTCGAGCTTGTCCTTGGGGCAGTGGTCGGTGTGCAGCGCGATGTTGACGTCGTACTTCGCGGCCACCACGTGGGCGAACTCCGCGAGGGCGACCGCGCCGGTGACCATGTCCTTGACGTACTGGCCGGAGGCGAACTCGGCGCCGCCCCACGACACCTGGACGATGCCGTCGCTGCCGGCCTCGGCGAAGCCTCGGATCGCGGCGTTGATGGTCTGGGACGACGTGCAGTTGATCGCCGGGTAGGCGAACGCGCCCGCCTTCGCCCGGTCCAGCATCTCGGCGTACACCTCGGGGGAAGCGATGGGCATCGCAGCAGCTCCTCGTCAGGTCAGCGGTGTGGTTCCGCGACGATCCTTCCACGGTCCGGCCGCGGCCGGTCAAGGCCGTCGTCAGGAGCCGCGCGGGTCGACCCCGCCAGGGAGGTCGGCGTGCTGGCGGACCCAGGCGTGCATCGCGATGGCAGCGGCCGCCCCGACGTTGATGGACCGGGTCGAGCCGAACTGGGCCACCGAGAGGACGTCGGCGCAGGCGGCGCGCGCCGTGCGGGACAGCCCGGGGCCCTCCTGCCCCAGCACCAGCACGCAGGCCCGGGGCAGGTGGTAGGTCTCCAGCGGCACCGCCCCCGGCAGGTTGTCCACCCCGATCAGCGGCAGCCCGCGGTCGGCGGCCCAGGCCAGCAGCGCGTCGACGTCCGGATGGTGCCGGATGTGCTGGTACCGGTCCGTCACCATGGCGCCGCGCCGGTTCCAGCGCCGCCGTCCGACGATGTGCACCTCGGCCGCGAGGAAGGCGTTCGCCGTCCGGACCACCGACCCGATGTTGAAGTCGTGCTGGAGGTTCTCCACGGCCACGTGGAACGAGTGGCGCCGGGTGTCGAGGTCGGCCACGACCGCGTCCCGCCGCCAGTACCGGTACCGGTCCACCACGTTGCGCCGGTCCCCGTGCGCCAACAGGTCGGGGTCGTAGCGCGGGTCGTCCGGCCACGGCCCCGGCCACGGACCCACGCCCACGTCCTCCGGCCCGTCGCTGCCCACGATGCCAGCCTGGCAGAGCCGCCCACGTAGGCTCGGCGGATGCTCCCCTTGATCGGCCCCGACTGGCTGGATCCCCAGGTGCTCCTCGAGGCCCTCGGCGCGTTCGCCCTGATCGGCGTCCTCGCCATCGTCTTCGCCGAGTGCGGCCTGCTGATCGGCTTCTTCCTGCCGGGTGACTCGCTGCTGTTCGCCGCGGGCCTGCTGGTGGCGACCGGTTTCATCGACACGCCCATCGCCGTGGTCTGCGTGCTCATCTCGGTGGCCGCGATCCTCGGCAACGTGTCCGGGTACTGGATCGGGTACCGGTTCGGCCCGGCGCTGTTCCAGCGGCCGGACTCCCGCCTCTTCAAGCAGGAGTACGTCGAGCGGACCAGGGAGTTCTTCGACCGGTACGGCGGCCGGGCGATCGTGCTGGCCCGGTTCGTGCCGATCGTCCGCACGTTCATCACCGCCATGGCGGGCACCGCCCGGATGCCGTTTCGTCCCTACCTGCTGTGGTCGGTCGTCGGCGGCATCCTGTGGGGAACCGGCGTGACGCTGCTCGGCTACTGGCTGGGCAACGTGCAGTTCGTCGAGGACAACATCGAGCTCATCCTCATCGGGTTCGTCATCTTGTCCGTGGTCCCGATCTTCGTCGAGCTACGGCGGCAGCGCGGGCGCGCCCCGGTGGGGGACGCCGAGACCGCCGACTGAGCGGCCGGCTCAGAAGCTCACCTGCGGGTTGGCCCGCAGGTCGGCGTCCTCGACGGTGAAGTACTCCGCCCGCCGGAAGCCGAAGGCCGAGGCGACGATGTTCGATGGCACCGTCTCGATCTTGGTGTTCAGCGCCCGCACGTTGCCGTTGTAGAACCGGCGCCCGGCAGCGATCCGGTCCTCGGTCTGCGCGAGCTGGGCCTGCAGGTCGAGGAAGCTGGCGCTGGCCTTGAGGTCCGGGTAGGACTCGGCGACGGCGAACAGCTGGCGCAGCGCCCGTGAGAGGGCGCCC
>JALOLN010000088.1 GCA_025455945.1 Actinomycetes bacterium | reverse complement strand
GGACGTCGCGGTAGTCGAGGTGGCGCACCTCGGCCCGGTCGCTGAGCCCCGCCTCGGCCAGCGCCACGCGAGCCCACTGCGCCTGCCGCTTCGACAGCGTCACGCCGAGGGCGACCACCCCGTAGTTCTGGACGGCGTGGCGCACCATGCCGCCCCAGCCGCAGCCGACGTCGAGCAGGCGCATGCCCGGCCGCAGGCCGAGCTTGCGGCAGACCAGGTCGAACTTCTCCTCCTGGGCCTCCTCCAGCGAGGAGTCCGGCTTGGGGTAGACGGCGCAGGTGTAGGCCATCGACGGGCCGAGCACCATCTCGTAGAAGTGGTTGGAGACGTCGTAGTGGTGGGCGATGGCTGCCGCGTCACGGGCCTTGGAGTGCAGCCGCCCGCGCCTGTGCCGCGGCGGGGCCTCCACGGCCGGCGGCTGCGGCCGCACGAGCACGCTGGGCCCGATCCCGCGCAGGATCTCCACCCGTTCCGACCAGGGCACGTTCTGCCGGCTGTAGCGGACCAGGCCGAGCAGCGCGGCGTGGACGTCGCCGTGGATCTCGAGGTCCCCCGCGACGAAGGCCCGAGCCAGGCCGAGGTCCCCGGGTGCCGTCGCGATGTAGCGCAGCGCGTTCGGGGACCGCACCTCCAGGGTGGCCGGCGCGTCCGCCGGGCCGGCGGTGCTGCCGTCGTAACCGGTGAACCGCACCGGGGCGTCGGCCCCGACCAGCCGCTGGAACACCTCTGCGAGTCGCATGGTCACCGTGTCGTCACCTCCGCTGCACCGTCTTCGCGTACAGGTCGAGCAGCCGCCCGTCCGGGTCGTAGGTCTTCTTCAGGACGTCGTAGGTCTCGCCGCCGTAGGTCCGCCAGAACTCGTCCTCGTCGTAGTACGCCGTCGAGTACAGCGACTTCCGGCCGCCGAGCCCCGCCACCAGCTCCTCGATGCGCCGGTTGTGGTCGCCGTCCCGCTGGCCCGGCTGCAGCGCGACGCTCGACCAGAACCCGACGTTGACGTAGGTCGTCGCCGGGTCGAGGGCGTACAGGTCCCACACCGCCGCCGGGTCGCGCTGCCGCAGCGGGCACAGCCACACCGGGGCGATCCCCACCTCACGGTGGAACACGTCCAGGAACTCGCCGGTGCGCGCCAGCGGGATCTCGACGTCCTGGACGACGACCTCCCGCTCGGGGCGCCCCCGCCAGCGGTCGACCCGGGCGGCGACGCCGTGCCGGCGTTCGAACCCGACGACCTGCCAGTACACGTCCGAGCGCAGGTAGCGCCGTGGCACCAGCCGGCGGACGACGGGGTGCTGCACGCCGAGCGCCCGGGAGCACCAGAACCAGTCGGTGTCCCAGCGCCAGAGGTAGTCGCGGACCGTGAGGTAGTCGTGGCTGCGGTGCTGCACCGAGCGGTAGTAGATGTCCAGGCCGGTGTAGTCGCTGGTGTACGGCGCCTCGTCGACGAACGTGCCGATCGTGAGGCGGACGTCGTCCGGGCCGAAGACGGTGCCGTCGAGGAAGTCGACGTCGGCGCCGTCGAGGGTGCGGCGGGCGACGAGGTCGGCCAGGGTGGCCAGCGCCGCCGCCTCGCTGGCGAACCGCAGGTGGGTCAGCCGGACGTAGGGCCGCACCGGCTCCAGCTCGATGGTCAGCCGCAGCGCGTAGCCGAGGGTCCCGTAGGAGTTGGGGAAGCCGTGGAACAGGTCGCGGTGCTCGCCGTCCGGCCGGGCGACGACGACCCGGCCGTCGCCGGTCAGGACCTCGAGCTCGAGCACCGACTCGTGCGGGCACCCGTTGCGGAACGACGTCGACTCGATGCCCAGGCCGGTCACGGCGCCGCCGACAGTGATGGTCTTGAGCTGCGGGACCACGAGCGGCATCAGCCCGTACGGCAGGGTCGCGTCGACGAGGTGCTCGTAGGTCGTCATGCCCTGGACGTCCGCGGTGCGGGCGACCGGGTCGACGGAGAGCACGCCGTCGAAGCCGTCGACGTCCAGGGTGGGGCGGGAGCCATCGGCCCGGGTGCGGAAGAGGTTCGACGTCCGCTTGGCCAGCCGGACCGGGGCGTCGGGCCGCAGCGCACGGTACTGCGCGACCAGCCGGTCGCGGCGCGCCGCGTAGTCAGGGTCCGCCGTGGCCCCGCTCATGGGCAGCACGGTAGGGCGCCGGGCCCAGCCTTGTCAGCGCCCTGCGGCGCCCAGCCGTCGTCCGCCCCCCTCCGCGTTGATCATCGGTCAACCGGGCTCAACGCCGCGTCAGAACCCCGACCAGCCGATGATCAACGCGGAGCGGGGGCCGGCTACGGCCGGCTAGGGACGAGGGCGGGCGCGGGCGGCCAGGGCGGCCAGGACTGCGGCGCACAGCGTGTACGCCACGGCCGGTACCGCCCGGCGCTGGGCGGCGTTGGCCGCCGACAGCAGGACGAACGCCAGCGCGAGCACCAGGTAGATCACGAACCGGGTCCGCGACGTCACGCGCCGATCGTAGGGGGTCGCCCACCCGGAACGGCCTCCCTTGGTACCCCGGGGGGTATACACTGGACGAGAGAGGGCGAGGCGAGGAGGTCCCCGTGCAGGTCGAGCCCGACGTCCAGCGTGAGATCGTCAACCGGCTGCGTCGTGTGCAGGGACAGGTCAACGGCCTCATCACGATGATCGAGGAGGGCCGGGAGTGCGGTGACGTCGTCACCCAGCTCGCCGCGGCCTCCCGGGCCCTGGACAAGGTCGGCTTCAAAGTCGTCGCCAGCGGTATGCGGCAGTGCCAGGCCGCCGTCGACCGCGGCGAGCAGCCGGCACTGAGCCAGGAGCAGCTCGAGCGGCTCTTCCTGTCGCTGTCCTGACCTGCGCAGGACCTCGCTCCACCCCCCAACCCACACCGAGGAGAACCTTCGTGGCTCGCGAGATCGTCGTCACTGCCCAGGGCGGCGACGCCTACAGCATCGCGTTCGGCCCGCACACCGTCGTCGTCGACCAGCCGGTGTCCGCCGGCGGCACCGACCTCGGGCCCACCCCGACCGAGATCTTCGTGGCCGGCCTCGCCGGCTGCGTCGCCTACTACGGCGGCAAGTACCTGCGCGAGCACGACCTCGACCCGGCCCTCACCGTCCGGATGCGCTACAAGTGGGCGCTGGCACCGAACCGGGTGGCCCGGATGGAGCTCACCGTCGAGGCCCCCGGCCTGACCGACGACCACCGGGCAGCCTTCCAGGAGGCCATCGACCACTGCTCGGTGCACAACACGCTGCGCCAGCCCCCTGCCGTCGAGATCGCCGTCAACCCCCAGCAGTAGCGCCGGGGCCGCCCAGGGCCGATCGCTCAGGCGCGGGCGGTCTCCCAGGCCGTGTAGACGGCGGCGAAGAGGACGAGGACGCCGAACGCCCGGCGCAGCAGCCCGGCCGGCACCTTCGGCGACAGCATCGCCCCGCCCACCGCGGCCAGGGCCGCCGCCAGGGACAGCTCCACGGTGAGCCGGGCGTCCAGGCCGGTGTCCGCGCGGGCCAGCAGGGCGGTGGCGCTGTTGACGATGATGACGACCAGGCCGGTCGCGGTCGCCCGCCGGACCGGCAGTCGCAGCGCCACCACCAGCGCCGGTACGACGACGAACCCGCCACCGACCCCGAAGAACCCGGTGGTGAACCCGACCGCCGTGGCCACCGCGAGGACCGTCGGCCACGTCGCTCTGGCCCGGGCCGACTCCTCCTCGTCCACCGCCCGGGCGGGCCGCAGCATCGACCAGGCGGCGACGAGCAGCAAGACGACGAACCCCCCGAGCAGCAGCCGCTCGGGCACGGCGACCGACACCCGGGATCCGGCGATCGCGCCTACGGCGCCGAGCAGTCCGAAGCCGATCCCGAGCCGCCAGTCGACCCGGCCGGCCCGGGTGTGCTGGACCAGCCCACCGGCCGCCCCGACGGCCACGACGAGGAGCGACATCGTCGTGGCCGTGTCCACCGGCTGGTCGAGGACGTAGACGAACAGCGGCACCGCCAGCATGCCGCCGCCGCCGCCGAGCAGGCCGAGCACGAGGCCCAGGGCCGCGCCGACGAGCACGACGGTGAGCAGGCCTGGTTCCACCGGGGTGCGGCTCGGGCTCGAGGTTGTGGCGCGTCAGGCGACGGTGCCCGGACGCCCGTGCCGGTCCACGACGGCGCCCCCGGCCGACCGCCAGGCGTGCATGCCGCCGGAGAGGTTGACCGCGTCGTAGCCCTGGCCGGCCAACGTCCGGACGACGTGCGCGGAGCGGTTCCCCGAGCGGCAGACGACGACGACCTTCTTGCCCTTCGGCACCCGACGGGCGAGGTCCTGCAGGCGCGAGACGGGCACGTGGACGGCCTGCGGCGCGTGCCCGGCGTTCCACTCGGTGGACTCACGGACGTCGAGCAGCGCGGCACCCTGGGAGACGAGGGTGCGCGCCTCGTCGGCGCCGACGGCGGGAACCCGGAACCGGGCGAAGATGCTCACGCCGTCACCGCCGCGCCGAACCGGTGCGTCTCGTCCGGACGCTCCTCGCTGACGACCGCGGCGCCCTTGAGGGCGGCGTTGCCCCAGTCGTCGTCCACGTGCACCACCGGGACGCCGACCCGCTCGAGCAGCGAGCAGACCGCCGCGGCGCGGAAGCCGCTGCCGCAGTAGACCCACACCGTGGCGTCATGGCCGGCATGCTCCGCCGCGCGGCTCCAGGCGACGACCTCGTCGATCCGCCCGATCAGCTCGTGGATCGGCAGGTGCCGTGCACCGCGCACGTGTCCGTCGTGCCACTCGAGGTTGCGCCGGGTGTCCAGGACGAGCAGCTCGGGGTCGTCGGCCTGCGCCTTGGCCAGCCCTTCGAAGTCGGTCTGCGGGAACGCCAGCACGTCGCGCTCGGCGTCCAGCGCCCACTCGGTCGGCGAGCCGGTGGCGTGCGCGGCCGGGCGGTCGATGCCGATCTGCACGAGATCCCGTTGGAATGCCTGGACCTGCTGCTCGCTCTCGCCGAGCAGCGTGACCGGGGTTCCCCACGGGATGAGCCAGCCGAGGTAGGTGATCGCGTTGCCCTCGCCGTCGAACGACAAGGTGCCGCGCAGGTGCCCGCGGGCGAACAGCTTGCGCGCCCGCAGGTCCACGACCCACTCGCCGGCGTCGATGCGGCGGCGCAGCTCCGCGGCGTCCGCTGGGCCGGGCAGCGACAGGTCGACCGGGCCGGGGCCCGCCTGGTTCGACGGGCCCATGTGCGCGTAGTACGCCGGGTAGGCGTCCAGCCCGGCGACGAGCTCGTCGACGAACTCCTGCTCGCTCAGCGTCAGCGCCGGGTTGGTCGTGCGCTGCTGGGCCACTGTCGACTCCAGGCCGACGGTCGCCGTGACGCTGCAGAAGGAGCCGAAGCCGTGCGTGGGGTAGACGGCGGCGTCCCCGGCGACCTCGTCGACGAGGCGGCGGACCGAGCGCCACTGGTCGTGGGCCAGGCCCAGGGTGAGGTCAGGCCCGAGCAGGTCCGGTCGGCCGACGCTGCCGAACAGCATCGAGCCGCCGGTGAAGACCGCCTCGTCGACGCCGTCCACGGCGACGGCGTAGGACAGGTGCTGGGGCGTGTGCCCGGGGGTGTGGACCACCCGCCAGGACATCCGGCCGGAGGTGAAGCTCGCACCGTCCGACAGCTGGGTGGCCTCGTAGGCGAGCGCGTACCCGGCCGGGACGATGTACTCGGCGCCGAGCTGCCCGGCAAGGACCAGCCCGCCGGACACGTAGTCGTTGTGGATGTGCGTCTCGAGCACGTGGGTGACGGTCAGGCCCTGGGCCTCGAGCACCGCCTGCACCCGGTCGATGTCGCGCTGCGGGTCGATGACGACGGCGGTGCCGTCGAGGGCGACGACATACGAGCGGTCGCCGAGGTTGGGGGTCTCGATGATGGTGACGTCGATCGTGCTCATGCCGCGCTCCCGGTGGAGAGGGGGCCGCCGGCCCACCGCCAGGCCGAGGTGCCGCCCTCGACATTGTGCGAGCTGATGCCCTGCCGGGCGAGGTAGAGACCGACCTGGAAGCTGCGGTTGCCGGTCTCGCAGATGAGGTAGAGGTCCTTGTCACGGGGGAGCTCGCCCACCCGCAGCGGGACCAGGTGCATGGGCACGTGGACGGCGCCCGGCACGTGGCCGGCGGCGTACTCGTAGCCCTCGCGGACGTCGACGACGTGGGCGTCGCCACGGCTCATGGCTTCAGCCAGGTGGCGGACGGAGACGTGCTCGACCATCGTTGTGCGCACTCCTCGACGGTGGGTCCTGGGTGGGGTCTCGGTGGAGTCACTATACCCCCGGGGGTATCCAGGAAGGCAAGTCGGCGGCTCGCGGCGGTGACCTTCGACCCCTCCCCCCGTCGGTGCGGCGGCGTCAGCCTGGAGTCCTCACGGACCAGGAGGAGGCGCCATGCAGGCCAAGGAGTGGAAGGTCACGCTGTTCCTCGACGAGGTCGACGACGACCGGACGACGGCCCGCGCGGTGCTCGAGACCCCGGCTGGCCGCACCCTCACCGGCGAGGGGCACGCCCGGCGCAACCCCAGCGACCGGCCGGTGCCCGAGATCGGCGACGAGCTGGCCGCCGGTCGGGCGCTGTCGCACCTCGCCCACCAGCTGATCGAGATCGCTGCCGACGACGTCTCCGCCTCCGTGGCCGCGATGGAGTAGGCACCGCCGCGTCATCGTCCCCGCCGTCCCTGTGCCTCCTGGCGCCTCGTCGGGGTCATGGCGGCGGGGATGACCCCGGGCATGCGCCACCAGGTGCACCGCAGGGGTGGACGGCAGGGGTGGACGGCAGGACCATCGCCCCTGTCCCGGGCCCGGATGCCGTGCCAGCGTCGTCCCCATGCCCAGCCGCGCGGTGATCGACCGCTTCCTCGAGCAGCAGCACGTCGCCTTCGTCGGCGTCTCCCGTGACCCGAAGCAGTTCCCCAACCAGGTGTTCCGCCGGCTGCGCGACGGCGGGCGCACCCTCTACCCGGTCCACCCTCAGGCCGGTGACACGCTCGAGGGGCAGGCCTGCTACCACTCGCTGGCCGAGGTGCCCGACCCGGTGGACGGCGTCGTGGTCATGGTCCCGGCGGCAGCCGCGGCGGACGTCGTCCGTGCGGCGGCCGACCGTGGCATCCCCCGGGTCTGGCTGCACCGCGGCGCCGGGCAGGGGTCGGTGTCGGACGAGGCCGTCGCCGTATGCCGGGAGCGCGGCGTCGAGGTCGTCGACGGCGCCTGCCCGCTCATGTTCGACGCCCCGGTGAAGGGCGTCCACCGGTTGCACCGCGCGTTCGCCGGACGGCGGTTCAGCGCCTGAGCCGGGCCGCTAGTCTCCGGGCATGACGACGTCCGAGGACAGGTTGCGCGACCAGCTCGCCCGGGTGGCGGAGTACGAGGAGTCGGTGCGGCCCGGCCCGGTGACCCGTCTGTTCCGACGGCTGGGGCGAACCAAGGGCTTCGCACGGGTGTACCGCGTCGTCGGCCCCAAGGTCGACCCGCACGTGGCGAAGATCGCCGACGGCAAGGTGCTCGCCAAGGTCTACGGCTTCCCCATCCTGCTGCTCCACACCACGGGGGCGAAGTCCGGTCAGCCGCGGGTGTCGCCGCTGGTGTACGTCCGCGACGGCGACGACTTCGTCGTGATCGGGACCAGCTTCGGCCAGCCCCGCCACCCCGGGTGGACAGCGAACCTGCGGGCGCACCCGCAGGCGTCGGTAGACGTCGGGCCGGAGCGCGTCGCGGTGGCGGCCGAGCAGGTCGACGAGGCGACCTGGCAGCGAATCTTCCCCCGCTTCGTCGAGATCTACCCCGGCTACGCGGACTACCTCGAGCGGCGGGGCGGCCTCGTCCCCCGGATGTTCCTCCTGCACCCACGGGCCTAGCGCGTGGTCGGGAGGGGGCCGAGCCGCGCGCCGGCCGAGGCGGTGCCGAGCCAGCCGTGCGGGTTGCCGGCCCAGCACCAGCCGAGCTTGGGCGCTCCCTTCGAGATCCACAGCGCGGGCACCCGGCGGTCGCCACGCCGCGACCCGGCGAGGGTGAAGCAGCGGTTCCTCTCCAGGACGGCAGGCAGCTGCGTGACCAGCGCGATGCCCTCGTGGATCGTCAGCGGCGTCCGGCCGCGGTCG
>JALOLN010000301.1 GCA_025455945.1 Actinomycetes bacterium | reverse complement strand
AGCCAGCTCGGGTGAGAGGCCGAGTGGGCTTCCCTGGATCACGGGGTGGCGCGGACCGTCGGACCCGTGCCACCGTCGTGGCACGCGACGAAGGGACTCGACGATGGGACGCCAGGAGGAGCTGCGCGCGGCCGGTGACCTGGTCGGGGACGCCCTGGGCGGCATGGTCGGTGTCGTGGGCGACGTGCACCGGGCCGTCTCGGGACGGGTCGACGCGTTCCTGCCGCCCGCCGCCCGCCCGGTGACCCTCCTGCACGACACGATCGCTGGGGCGGTGTATACGGGGGTTGCCGCCGCCCACCGCCTGGCACCGGCGAGGAGCGCGGAGGTCCTCGCCCGTACCGGCCCCGAGGACGCGCCGCCGCCGTCCCAGTCGCGGGTGGGCCGGGCCGTCCTGCCGGCCGTCAACGGGCTGTGGGGCGACCGGGTCGCCGAGCGCCAGCCGGTGCTGGCCGTGCCGATGGCGGCCCGCGTTGGTGATCGTGACCTGCCCCTGGACGCCGCTGCCATCAGGGCGGCGTTCCCCGGGGCGACGCCGCGCGTCGTCGTCTTCGTGCACGGGCTGTGCGAGAGCGACGCCGCCTGGTGGCTCGGGACCGGGGCGGAGCCGGGCCGCGGGCCGGGGTCCTACGGAGACCTGCTGCGCGCCGACCTCGGCCTCACCCCGGTGTACCTGCGCTACAACACCGGGCTGCGGGTGAGCGAGAACGGCCGGGCGCTCTCCCGGTTGCTGTCCGACCTGCACGCCGCGTGGCCGGTGCCGCTGGCGGAGCTGGACCTGGTCGGGCACTCCATGGGCGGCCTGGTCGCGCGCAGCGCCTGCCACTACGGGGACGAGGGCGACGCCGCCTGGGTCCCCGCCGTCCGCGCCGTGGTCACCCTGGGCACGCCACACCTCGGCGCGCCGCTGGAGCAGGGCGCGCACGCCACCCACTGGCTGCTCCGGCGGCTGCCGGAGACCGAGCCACTCTCGCGGCTGCTGGGCGTCCGCAGCGCGGGCATCAAGGACTTGCGGTACGGCGCGGTCGTCGAGGAGGACTGGCACGGGCAGGACCCCGACGCGTTCCTGCGGGACTGCTCCACCGACGTGCCGTTCCTCGAGCACGCCACCTACTACTACGTGGCCGCGTCGCTGACCCGCGACGTCGACCACCCCGCCGGTCGGCTCGTCGGGGACGGGCTGGTCCGTTACCCGAGCGCGTCAGGCCAGGGCCGCAGTCGGCGGTTGCCCTTCGAGATGGGCAACGGTGCCCACCTCGGCGGCCTCGACCACCTGTCGCTGCTCAACCACCCCGACGTCTACCGCCGGCTGGCGGCCTGGCTCAACCGACCGCCCGAACCCTTGGGACCGGCCGCGGCAGCACGGTGATGCTCGCGGCTCCATCCGGCACGTCATCGGCGTCGACGCCGACGACCAGCAGCCCGCCGCCGACGGCGTCCAGCGCGGACGACGCGGAGCTGAGGACGCGCCAGCCCTCTGCCGAGACCGGTGTGGCCGCCGTGAGGTCGACGACCACCAGCCCGGGAAGCACCGTGAGCGCAAGCAGCGCGGGACGCAGGGCGCGGGCCGTCAGCCGGTCCAGGCGGCGGGCCGGGCGCAGGACGGTGGTGACCCACGCGGGACCGTCGCCCGCGAGGGGCGGCCCAGCGGTGACGATGTCGGGGGCGGCCATGTGGCCAGGCTGCCGTCCGAACCTGTCGGTGCCCTGTCAGCGCGCTGTCGACTCACCTGGCGGTCCCAGGTGCTCCAGCAGCAGGACCGCGAGCTCCGGCCCCCGCGTCTCCGGGATCCAGTGCCCGGCGCCGGCCAGCACCTCGAACCGGTAGGGGCCGCGCACGCACTCACGGGTCGCGCGCGCCGCCGCGGCACCCAGCGCGGGGTCGCGGTCGCCCCAGACGTACAGGGTCGGGACGTCGACCGGTCCCACGGCGACCGAGGGGCGCGTCACCTCGGCCGGGATCGCCCGGTACCAGGCCAGTGCTGCGGTGCGCGCCGCCCGGTCCCGCATCCGCTCGGCGTAGCCGGCGGCGAAGTCGTCCGGCAGGTCGTCCCGCACCGCAGACCAGAAGCGGCCGTCCGGGGCCAGCAGTCGCTCGGCCAGCCACGGCACCTGGAACAGGCCCATGTACCAGGACCGCAGCAGCTGCCCGTGCAGCAGGCTGCCGCGCATGGCGGCGGGGTGCGGCGTCGAGACGACGGCCAGCGTGCGCACGCGGTCCGGCGCGGTGGCGCCCAGCACCCAGGCCACGCCGCCGCCCCAGTCGTGCCCCACGACGTGCGCCCGTGGGGCCTCCGCAGCGTCGAGCAGCGCGAGGACGTCGTCCACGAGCTCCCGCCAGCGGTAGGCGGAGGTCGCGCCGGGTCGCGCCCGGGGGGAGTAGCCGCGCTGGTCCGGGGCGAGGGTGCGGAAGCCGGCGGCGTGCAGGGCGGGTACCACGTCGCGCCAGCACGAGGCCCCCTGCGGGAAGCCGTGGAGCAGCACCACCGGGTCGCCGTCCGCGGGGCCCGCGTCGTGCACGTCGAAGGTGAGCCCGGCGCGGCGGTAGTGCCTCATGCGGGCGACCCTCTCACCCCGCCGCCGCACTCCGTGCCAGGCGGCGACCCAGCCAGGTGGTGGGCTGCTCGCGGCCGGTGAGGACGTA
>JALOLN010000087.1 GCA_025455945.1 Actinomycetes bacterium | reverse complement strand
CCGCGTCCGTGATGGGCGTCAGCGTGCGCCCTTCGGCGCGCGCCGTCGTGATGAGGCCGCTCCACCTCCGGACGGCGTCCGGGCCGGACACGGCTAGCGCTTGATGAGGGGGGAGCGGACGCCGCCGGCGGCCTTGTCGCCCTCGTTGAAGAAGTCCTCGCGGTAGATGTCGCGGGGGAACAGCCGCTTCGACATCAGCGTCTTCAGCGCCGCCTCGACCATCGGCGGGGGCCCGCAGACGTAGCCGACGTGCCCGGCCAGCGTCGGGTGGTCCGCGGCCAGCACGTCGGTGACCAGCCCGGTGGCGAACCCGTCCGCCTCCTCCTCGGAGAGGCAGGGCCGGTAGGTGAACTGGTCGGGGAACCGGGCCGCGAGGTCGGTGAACAGGTCGACGTCGTACATCCAGGCCCGGGTCCGTGCGCCCTGGTAGAGGGTGAGGCGGACGCCGCTGCCGCCGTCGAGCAGCGCGTGCTTGATCATCGCGGAGATCGGGGCGAGCCCGGTCCCGCCGGCGACCATGACGGCGGGCTCGGTGCGTGAGCCGTGCAGCACGAAGCGCCCGTAGGGACCGGCCAGGGCGAACTGCTCGCCGACCGCCATCGTGGAGAAGACCCAGCCGTCGGTGGCGAGGCCGCCGGGGGTGCGCCGCACCTGGAACTCGCAGACCCTGCTCTGCGACGGTGGGTTGGCCATCGAGTACGTCCGGGTCACCCCGGGGTGCCCGGGCACCCGCAGGCTCATGTACTGCCCGGCGTTGAAGGCGAGGTCCCGGTCCAGCTCGACCCGCAGCCGGCGGGTGTCCTGGGCGACGTCGTCCAGGCCGATGACGGTGCCGACGAAGTCCTCGACCGCGTGGACCGGCACGTCGTCGTCGACGTCGACGTCGGCCTCGATGACGACGTCGGACCGGGGCCGGGCGACGCACGGGAGCGTCTTGCCCTCGTCGCGCTCGAAGTCCATGAGCGCGAAGGACGACGCGTCACCGTGGTCCACGTCGCCGTCGACGACCTCGGCCTTGCAGGTGGCGCAGGTGCCGTGGGTGCAGGAGTGCGGGAGCCAGATGCCTGCCCGCAGGCAGGCGTCGAGGATCGTCTGGTCCTCCCGGCAGGTGACCTCGCGCCCCAGCGGCTCGACGGTGACCGTGTACTCGGCCGGCATGGTGGACCTCCGACGGACCATGGTTGGACGGGACGTGGTGCGGCCCGGCGCCCGGGGGGAGGGGCGCCGGGCCGCGGAGGATGGCGGATCAGGTCATGACGGTCATGAACCGCTCGTTGAGCTCGCGGGCGTGGTAGAAGATCCCCTTGCCCACGGCCTCGGGGGTCCAGGTGACGACCGGGCGGTCCCGGAAGCACTGGTACCCGCCGGCGAAGGTCTCGTTGCGGTTCCCGGACGGGTCGAAGAAGTAGATCGTCGTCCCGCGGGTGATGCCGTGGCGGGTCGGGCCGATGTCCACGGGGGTGTCGTCCATGGCGAAGATGTCACCCGCGTGCAGGATGTCGTCCCAGCCCCGCATCTCGAAGGCGAAGTGGTGGATCTTGCCGTTCGGGCCCTCGAGGATGGCGATGTCGTGGTTGGTGTTGCCGATGGTCATCCAGGTGGCGATGAGGTGGGCGTCGTCGTCGAGCGAGGTGGCCAGCCGCTCCGTCGGGTAGAAGTCGACGACCTCCTTGAAGAAGCGCTCGATCTCGCCGACGTCCTCGGCCACGATCAGCGCGTGGTCCAGGCGCGGTGCGCCGATGCCGACCAGGTGCCGCGGGAAGGCGTCGGGGTTGTGCGTGCCCACCTCGAGACCCACCGGGGTCATCGAGTGGTAGAACTCGATCACGTGGGTGCTGGGCAGGATCACCCGGATGCCGTCGCTGACCTCGGCGTTCTCACCCGCCGACATCCGCTCCACGACCGCCCCGAACCTGGTCGCGCGGGCCTCGATGCCGTCGAGCTCGCCGGGGTCCAGGACCTTGAAGCCGCACTTGACCATCCCGACGCCGCCCTCCTCGAGGACGACGGAGTGGTGGTCCCACTCGTCCCAGCCCTTGAAGTAGACCTTCCCGTCCTGCTCCAGGGTCTGGTACAGCCCCACGGTGTTCCCGTAGTGCTGCTTGGCCTCGGCCATGTCGGTCACGCGAACGTGCATGTAGCCCATGCGCAGAACGCTCATGTCCTGTTGTTCCTCTCGTCGGTGTCTGTCGATCGGCGGACTGATCAGCCGCTGTTCGGTGCAGAGGACGCCGCTGGCGTCCCCTTGCCCTGCGCGGCCATCGCGTAGAAGGCGAGCAAGGAGCTGACGCGCCGCAGGTGCTCCTCCCGCAGCGCGATGGTGACGTCGCCGACCGGCACCGCCCGACAGGACAGGCAGGTGCCGGTCGCCCGCTCCTCAGCGGTGAGCACGTTCTCTGCGACGGTGTGGTCGTACTCGACCTCGCCGGAGAGCAGGTCGACCTTGCAGATCGCGCACCCGCCGCGCCGGCAGCCGATCCGGTAGGCGTACCCGTTGCGGAACAGGCCGGCCAGGATGGTCTCGCCGTCCTCGAGGGGAACCTCGATGCCGTCCGGCTGCACGGTCACGGTGGGCACGTCGCCGATCCCCCCTAGCCCACCAGGGCCTCGCGCCCGGTGCGGGACGGGGCACGGAACTCCAGCAGGCTCTTGTGTCCGACGCCCAGCTCGGCGAGGGTCTTGCCCTCGCTCGCCTCGAGCGGGGCGTCGTCCAGCACCCAGTCGTGCACCGTCGCCGGGTCGAAGTCCGGGTCGCCCGACGCCCAGGGGTAGACCACGCCGCTGAGGAAGTCGCCCCAGGCCATCGCCTGGGGGACCCGGAAGCACCCCGCGGAGCAGAACCACAGGTTGTCCTGCCACCACACGTGCACCAGCAGGTCGTCGCCGTAGTTCTCCTGCGCGGAGCGCGACGGGTACTCGTAGGTGTCGACGATGGCGCGCACACCCATTGCTCAGCCCTCCTTCGCGGCTGTGGCGTGCCAGGCGGTCCAGGCCTGGTGGTCGGCCGACCCCAGGTAGTCGCCGCCGTCGTCCGGCTGCATGCCGTACCAGGCGAGGACGTCGGGGATCGTCGGGCCGCCGCAGTTGCCCTGGTAGATCTGGTGGACGGGCAGCCACGCCTGCACGTACTTCTCCGGCTCCCGGTCGAAGATCCACTTGCAGCCGTCCGAGCACATGTCGTAGCGCTCGCCCTTGAAGATGCTGTGCCGCTGGCAGATCGTCGTGGGGTCGCCCGGCTCGGTGAACCCCATGGGGATCTGGCAGACCTGGCACAGCTGCGGCAGGCCCATGTTGAAGAACCGGCCCCCGCCGTCCATGACCTCCTGCGCCTTCTCGAACAGGGGCTGGTACAGCTTCGGGAACGTCTCCGGGTAGGCCGAGGTGAGCCACTCCTGGGCCGCGGCGTCCGGCACGGTGGTCTGGAACGCCGCCGCGTGGCTGAACTGGTAGAGGATCCAGAATGCCTGGTGGGAGAGGATCTCCTTCTCCTCGATCGCCTGCTCGACGTGCCGCGGGGGCCGGATCCCGTAGTAGGCGAGGTCGGGGAAGAGGCCGCCGAGCATCTGCTGCTCGAAGTAGAGCTCGAAGGACTCCTTCCAGCTCATCACCCGCTTGGGCAGGAAGTAGTCCATCATCGCCGCGACCAGCGCGAGCAGCCGGTAGCCGCGCCAGAACCACTTGTCGAGCCACTCCTGGACGATGGGGACGTTGTCCTCGTCCTGCTCGAGCATGAACTTGATCGCCTCGAGGCCCAGCGTCATGTGCCGGCTCTCGTCGGACTGCGCGGAGAAGCCGAACGTCATCGTCGGCAGGTCACCGTTGAACGCGGCGCCGGACATGAAGGGCACGAACAGCAGGTTGGTGAGCAGGTACTCGAAGCTGAACCCGATGGCGATGAGGAACTCGAACGGGCCGGCGGTGACCGCGTCGTCGAAGAACGACTTCGGCACCGACAGGTACCAGACCCGGTCGTGCATCTTCTTCCAGTCGTGGAAGCCGGTGAAGTGCTTGTTGTAGTGCGACAGCGCGTGGATCTCGGTCTGGGCGTGGCGCAGCTCGTCCAGCGACTGGCACAGCGCCGCGAAGCGCGGGCCCGGGCCGTTGAGGTAGCGCGCCAGGTAGGCGAAGTTGCGGTGGGCCTGGTACTCCTCCGAGGCGATGCCCTGGAGGAAGAGCTTCATCGCGTTGAGGTAGCTGCCGTCGGACAGGCCGAGCTGGCCCTGGCTCTGGGCGAAGCTGTCGAGGACGGCGTACAGCCGCCGGTCCTTCTCCGCCTGGTACTTGCAGTAGGCGTCGACGGTGAGGCGGAACGGGTCCTCCCACTTCGACCAGTCGTGGATCTTGATGCCCTCGAAGGTGGTGTACGGGAAGGCCTCGGCCTCCGGCACGTACGTGGGGGTCCAGTTCAGGTCGTGCGTGAGCGCCGAGTAGCGCTGCTTCATGGACAGCTTGCGCGCCGGCTTCTGGGCGGGAACAGTCATGGGTCGGCGTCTCCTCAGTGGTCCCAGGCGATCAGGATCTGGTCGTCGTCCCACTCGGCGAAGTGGCCGAAGTACGACACGATGGCGAGCTGGAGCTCGTGGGTCTCCCAGGGGCGGCCGAGTCGCTGCTCGACGCTGGCCTGGTTGATGACGAGGCGGCCCGGCTTGGTGAGCCGGACGATCCCGGGCATGTGCAGCACCGTGAGGTCCTCGTTGTCGGCCTCGATGGCGTCGACCAGCGCGCGGGTCTCCTCGCTCTCCTGCAGGTCGATGCCGACGGGGCGGTCCGCGGTGGTGGTCATGCGGACACCTCCGGGACGGTCAGGCCGAGCGCCGTGAGGCCGGCGGCGACCGCTGCCGCATTGCTGCGGGCGGCGTCGACGGCGCCGACGCCCACGTGCGCGTCGACGGCGGCCGCGAGGTCGCTCACGGCCTCGACCACCTGGCCCCAGCGCGCGGCCAGGACGGCGTCCAGGGCGGCCCGGTTGGCGTCGGCCACCTCGGGGTCGGCCAGCCAGGTCGCGATGAGCGCGTCGATCCAGCGGCGCTGGTCGGCGAACCAGGTGTTGAGGTGCTGGGCGATGAGGCTGTACGCCCCGGCGCCGCCCAGCAGCGCGGCCTCGTCCAGGAACTGGTACATCAGGCCGTAGACCAGGCGGTCGGCGAGGTCGAGGGTGACCAGCTCGGTACCCCAGTCGCGTTCGGTGAGCAGCTCCTCCTCCAGGCGCCGCAGGCCCTGCAGCGCAGGGGCCTCGAGCCAGGCCTGCTTCGCCGCGCCGAGCAGCTCCGCGGAGCCGCCGGACAGCACGATGCCGACCCGGGAGAGCTGCTGGGCGTTGCCGATCCGGTCGAAGGCGGCGAAGGTGCAGCACGCGTCGATGGTCGTGCCGTAGCAGAACCGGACACCCTCGGTCGTGATGAGCTGGGCGCCGGCCTCGTAGTGGCGCAGCGGCAGCAGCACGTTCGCCACCAGCTGCTGCCAGGCCTCGGGCATCCGGCCCAGCAGCGACCGGGACTCCAGGTAGTCCAGGGACTTGCTGAACGCCTCCTGCATCGACGAGCGCGACTGGACGTAGGGGGCGTAGTAGAGCTGGCGCGGGTCGGTGAAGGAGTAGGGGTCGGTCAGGCGCAGTGCGCTGTACTCAGGGTCGTACTGCCATCGGGTCGGCCCCCACAGCGGCCGGTAGTGGAAGTTCTCCGTGGCCTGGACGTCGATCGTGCCCTCCTCGTAGCGCGAGGCGGGGCGGTCGCCGAAGCGCTCGGCGAGGTTCGTGAACGTCCTGCGCCGGGGCTCGATGACTTGCGTTCGCAGCTCGATCTGCACTAGGACCTCCTTTGGTCTCGGGTCTCACTGTGAGGGGCGTCACACCGGCCGCCAAGCACCGTTCCGCGGTCGGGAACGGCGGCGTCACCAGCCGACGTGGTGGTGGGGGACGTCGGACTCGGCGAGCAGCAGGATCAGCAGGTCAGGCAGCGCCTCGGTCCCGGCGAGCTCCCGCGGCTCGTCGGCCGGGATGCCGTCGGCGACCAGCCGGGCCTCCGCTCGCCCGTCGGAGAATCGGGTGGCCACGCGCGCCGCCCGGCCCCGGTAGCCCACGGTGAAGACCAGCTGGTCGTCGACCACCTCGTCGGTGAGCGACATCTGGTCCCCGTCGTCGCCGAGGACGGCGTTGGCCTCGCACACCAGCTGCTCGGCCAGGGCGCGAATGCCGACCTGGTACTCGGCGCCGCCGATGAGGCTGCGCCGCTGGCTGGGGACGGTGGCCGGGACGGGGAGCGGGACGTCCAGGTCCTCGCTCTCGACGAGCTCGGCCACGCGCAGCATGAACGGGGTCATCGGTCGGTCCCTCCTTGCTGGGTCCCCCCGGCGGGGGAGAGGAAGTCGATCAGCAGCCGGACGAAGGCGTCGGCGTGCTCGATCTGGGTCCAGTGGCCGCAGCGGCCGAACACGTGCAGCCGGACGTCGGGGACGACGTCCAGCAGGTGCAGGGCGTTGGCCAGCGGGATGACGCGGTCGTCGCGGCCGTGGACGACGAGCGTCGGGTGGGGCAGCCGGGCGATCTCCTCGTCGGGGGTGACCATGGCGTCGACCCAGCGCTGCCGCGGCGCCGGGAACATCGCGGCGAAGGCCTCCTGGAAGCCGGGCTGGACGCTGGCCTCGTAGCGGACCTGCGCCAGCTCGTCGGTGACCAGTTCGCGGGAGTGGGCGAAGACGTCGAGCAGCGCCCGCATGGTCGCCACGGACGGCTGGTAGCCCCACACCGCGTCCAGGCCGGGCGTGATCGGGAAGGGCACCCCGACGCTGCCCATGAGCACCAGCCGGTGCACCCGCTCGGGGTGCTGGGCCGCCAGCCGCAGCGCGAGCGCGCCGCCGAAGCTGTTGCCCACGACGCTGGCGCGCTCCAGGCCGAGGGCGTCGAGGAAGCCCAGCAGCTGGCCGACCCAGGTCTCCATGCCGTAGGCGACGCCGGGCGGGCGCTCGGTGAAGCCGAAGCCGACCATGTCCGGGGCGAGGACCCGGAACCGGGTGGCCAGCCCGGGGATGGTCAGCCGCCAGTTGGCGTAGGCGGTCACCCCCGGGCCGGACCCGTGCACGAGCACGACGGGGCTGCCCGAGCCGGCCTCGAGGTAGTTGGTCGTGATGCCCGCGGCGGAGACGCTCGCGCCGATCTCCGGCCGGTCGCTGCCTGCCATGCGGTCACGGTGCGCGACCGGCGGCGGTCGCACAGGTGGCGTTCCGCGGAGCGGAACCGCCTCGTTAGGGTCGGCGCGGACCGTAGGGGAGGTGCGCGATGACCGTGGCCGAGGTGCTGGTCCGTGACGAGGGCCGGGTGCGGGTCGTGACCATCGACCGCCCGCACCGGCGCAACGCCGTCGACGAGCCGACGGCGGCGGCCCTGGCGGCGGCGTTCCGCGCCTTCGACGGTGACGACTCCGTCGACGTCGCCGTCCTCACCGGCTCGGCCGGGACGTTCTGCGCCGGGGCCGACCTGCGGGCCATCGCCGAGGGCCGGCCCAACCGGGTGGCCCTGGACGGCGACGGGCCGATGGGTCCCACCCGGCTGGAGCTGGGCAAGCCCGTGGTCGCCGCGATCGAGGGCCACGCGGTGGCCGGTGGGCTGGAGCTGGCGCTGTGGTGCGACCTGCGGGTGGCGGCCAGGGACGCCGTGCTGGGCGTGTTCTGCCGGCGGGTCGGCGTCCCGCTGGTGGACCTCGGCACGGTGCGGCTGCCCCGGCTCGTGGGCCACGGCCGGGCCATGGACCTCGTGCTCACCGGCCGGCCGGTGGGGGCGGAGGAGGCGCTCGCGATCGGGCTGGTCGACCGGCTGGCACCGCCCGGAGGCGCGCTGGACGCCGCGCTGGCCCTCGCGACCGGGCTGACCGCGCTGCCGCAGGCCTGTCTGCGCTCGGACCGGCGGTCGCTCATCGAGCAGTGGGGCCTGGACGCCTCCGCCGCCATGCGCAACGAGGTGCGGCGCGGTCTGGATGTGCTGGCCACCGGGGAGCCGGCCCGGGGGGCGGCCCGGTTCGTGGGCGCGCGCCCGGCGGGTGACCCGTCGGGGTGACCGGCCCCGAATCCAGGTGCTCGGCCGGGGCGGGTCGTGCGACCCTGGAGGCACGATGAACGATCCGAGCACCG
>JALOLN010000086.1 GCA_025455945.1 Actinomycetes bacterium | reverse complement strand
ACGTGGCCTCGAAGACCTCACCCAGCCGCGTGAACGGCGACTGCAGCGATGCGGCCGCGAGGACCGTCAGCTCGCCGCCGGCGCCCGCCGACGCGGGCGTGCGCTCCGTGGGCCCGCTGGCGCACCCCGCCAGCAGCATCCCGACGACCGCCATCGCCCGGGCGCGTCCCGCGCTCACGGCTGGACCCCAGCCTGCGCGGGCACCTCGACGATGACGTTCGTCGACTTCACCACCGCCACCGCAACCGAGCCCAGCTCCAGGTCGAGGTCGCGCACCGCCTCGGTGCTCATCAGCGAGACCACGCGGAACGGCCCGCACTGCAGCTCCACCTGGGACATGACCGGATCGGACTGGATCGCCGTCACCAGCCCCACCCACCGGTTGCGCGCGGAGCTGACGACCGAGGACGGGTCCACCAGCGTGGCGACCTGCGAGCGCAGGTAGAGCGCCAGCCCGTACCCGTCGACCACCCGCCGCCCTGCCTCGTCCGCCGAGCCCGGCAACGCCCCGGCGTCGATCAGGCGACGTACCGTGTCGTCGCTGACGCCGAGGAAGGCGGCAGCGTCGCGAATGCGCATCTGCGGCATCGAGGCAGACTAGCACCCGCAGGAGCGGATGTTTCACCGAGGAACTGCCGCAACCGTCAAGGCTGGAGTCCCCGGGTCACGACGTCGACGAGGTGGGCCAGCACGCCAGGGTCGACCGTGGCGGACGAGGGATCGGTGCCCGGCGCCAGGGCCAGGCCGAGGAGTGCGGCGAGGATCGTCACGGCGGCGGGCCCCACTGCCAGGTCGGCGCGGACGCGTCCGTGGGCCTGCTCGGCTGCCAGGTAGTCGGCGAGCAGGCCCGGTGGGTCGGGCAGTCCGGCGGCCGACGGACCCGCACCAGCCGAGGCCTCGGCGTGCAGGCGCGCGCGCTGCGCAGCAAGGTCCGGGTCGGTGAGCATGGCCAGCTCGAGCGGCAGCATCTGCTGGCGCAGCTGCGCGAGCTGGCCCAGGGCCTCGGTGAGGTTCCCCGCGACGGTGCCGGTGCCGGCGCGGCCGGGCAGGTCCGCCATCGCGGCCAGGACCGGCCGGTTGGCATCGGCGACCGCCGCGAGGAAGAGCGTGGCCTTGTCGGGGTAGTGGCGGTAGATCGTGCCCTCGGCCACCCCTGCCGCCTCCGCGATGGCCCGGGTGGTCGCGTGCGGGTAGCCGACGTCGGCGACGACGTCGCGCACCGCCCGCAGCAGGCGGTCGCGGGTCGCCTCGCCCCGGCGGGTGGCGGCCCGGGCGGTGGGAGTCGCTCCTGGCACCGTCACCCTCCCGGATCGTTGGCCGCCGTGTCAGTCGGTGACGTCCCGTCGTACCAGCACCGCCGCCGCGCCGGCCAAGCCTAGGGCCACGTACGTGGCGGCCGACGCGATTGCGGTGCCCAGCGCGATGCTCGGCGTGCCCCCCTGCGCGAGGGCGGTCAGCGTCCGGCCGAGCAGCCAGGCCGGGTCACCGTCGAGCAGGCGGGTCAGCATCGGCTCGAGGACCAGGACGTAGCCCACGCCGACGGAGATCGCGATGGCCGACGAGCGGGTCAGGTAGGCGATGGCCAGGCCGACCACGCCCCACACGAGGAGCGCGGCGAGGGTGCTGGCCCAGGTCGAGGCGACGGTGCCCAGGGCCCCGGCGGACCAGGCCGAGGTGTCGATCCCCGCGGCCTGGGCCGCCGGCGGGGCGACCGCCACGTTCACGACCGTGGCCACGCCCGTCGCCACCGCGGTGAGCAGCGTGAGGGCGGCCACCTTGCCGACGAGCAGCGGCCAGCGCCGGGGCATCGCGGCGACGAGCAGCCGGATCAGGCCGGTGCTGTAGTCGGTCGCGACCGCGATGGCCCAGAACGACAGCGTCACCACCCCGAACATGCTCGCGGCGGCCGGCAGGCCGGCCGTGAGGCCGTCGGGGGTGGCCAGCGCGGTCGCCGACGGGAAGGCCACCCCGGGAGCCCCCTCCGGCAGGGCGGCGCCGTCGCCCGCCGTGCTGAACATGATCGTGTTCACCATCACCGCGAAGAGCGCCATCAGCCCGAACCATCCGAGGAGCAGGCCCCGCCGGCGCACCCGCACCAGCTCGCTGCGCAAGGCCCCCAGCATCACGCCACCGCCCCTGCGCGTGCGACGGCCAGCTCACCGTCGGATCGTCCGGTCATCGCCAGGAACACGTCCTCCAGGCTGTCCTGCACCACCACGAGATGGGCCAGCGTGACGCCGGAGTCGCTGGCGGCCCGGTTGAGCGCCGCGGCCCGGTCGGCGGTGGCGACCACGCGGATCAGGTCCGCCTCCCGGGCTGCTGCCCACCCGGCGGCCTGCAGGGCGGCCAGCAGCGCCGGGAGGTCGGTCGCATGCTCGGGGCGCAGGTCGATGTGGGCACGCGTACGGGCCAGCAGCGCCTCGGTGGGTCCCGAGAAGACCAGCTCGCCGAACCGGAGCACCACGATCCAGTCGCACGCGGCCTCGATCTCGGCGAGCAGGTGCGAGGAGACCACGACGGTGCGGCCGCTGCGTCCGAGGGCCATGAGCAGCGCGCGGATCTCCACGATGCCGGCGGGGTCCAGGCCGTTGGTGGGCTCGTCGAGGACGAGCAGCTCGGGGTCGGGCAGCAGGGCGGCCGCGATAGCCAGCCGCTGCTGCATCCCGAGCGAGAAGCGCTTGACCGGCTCGCGCTCGCGCCCCGTCAGTCCCACGATCCCCAGCACCTCGTCGACCCGGTCATCCGGCAGCCCCCGCAGCCGGGCGAGGGCACGCAGGTTCGTCCGGGCCGAGAGCCCCGGCACGAACGCGGGCCTCTCCACGAGTGCGCCCACCCGCGCGGCGTACCGCGCCGGCTGCGCGATCGACGCGCCCAGCACGTGCGCGCTCCCGGCACCGGGTCGGATCAGGCCCAGCAGCATCCGGATCAGGGTCGACTTGCCGGACCCGTTCGGCCCCACCAGGCCGATCACCCCGCCGGCCGGGAGGTCCAGCGTCAGCCCGTCGACCGCCGTGATCGACCCGAACCGCCTGGTGAGCTCGCTGGTCTCGACGACGCCCATGCACGCCTCCCGCTATGTGAGTGAGTGCTCACATTGAAGCATGGGTTCGTCGGTCACACCAAGCGAGAGCCGGGACCCAGGCGGGAGGCGCCCGGGCCCCGGCTGCTCGGGGGAGGCGGGATCAGGCCTTCGCGTCGCCCCCCGGGTCCGCCGCAGCACCGGCCTCGGCGGCCCTCGCCTCTGCGCGGATGTCGTCCATCAGCGCCTCGTCGACGGCCTTCTGCACGATCCGGTCGGCCCGGGCCAACGCCTGCTGCACCTTGACCGCGGCGGGATCGGAGACCAGGGCGACGAGACCGGAGTGACCCGGGTCGATCGCCTCGGCCAGCTCCTCGGCCAGCTCCCTGCGGTGGTGCACCTCGCGCACCTTGCCGATCCCGGCCCCAGCGGCCCCCACGACGAGGGCGCTGCCGAGCACCGACGGCGGGAACAGCACGCCTAGCACGACGCCGCCGACGACGCCCCACCCCAGCCCGCGGCGGGTGCTCGGATCGGTGACCTTCTGGATCTCCAGCTCGCCGGACGCCTCGCGCTTGAGGACCAGCACGCCCTCGACCTCCAGGGGGGTGTCGCGCTCCACCTCCTTGAGCGCCTCGTAGGCCTCCCACGCGGCGTCCAGGTCCGCGAAGTCGGCCACGAACAGCGCATAGGCGCCGTCGGTCAGGGCGATCGCCTCGACGTCGACGCCTGCCGCGTCCTGGACGGGGGCCTCCGCCGCGGGCGGCTCGCTCACGGGCGTCTCGGTCGTCTCGGGCGTGGGGTCGGTCGATGCCTCGTCAGCCACAGGGGTTCCTTCCTCTCGTCGGTCATGGCGCCGACACGGTACGCCGTCGGCCGTGCCGGGGCCCGCGGGGTGACGGCGTCCGCGGATCGAGCACGCTGCCCGAGCGTCCGGATGCCGGCCTCCCGCCGCTGCGGTACACACGTGGGATGCGGTCCGGCTCCCGTGCGCGGGCGTGGCCACCGGCCACGGCGGCACTGGCCGTCGTGCTGCTCCTCGCGGGCTGCACCGGCGACGCCCCGCAGGCGCAGCCGACGCCGCCGCCAGCAGCCCCGTCCGCCGCACCCCCGACCGCGGTACCCCCGACCGCGGCAGCCCCGACCGAACCGGACCCGAGCGACACCCCGACCGACGCCGCGACCACTGCGGCGCCGGACCCGGCACCGGCCGGCCCGCCACCCACCCGCGGACCGGTGCGCCTCGAGCGCTGGTTCGACCGTGAGCTGTCCGGCGGCGGCCTGCGCCTCGGCGCCGAGCGCGAGCGCACCAGCGCCTACCGCTCCTACGACGTCTCCTACCGCAGCCAGGACCTGCGCATCTCCGGGGTCATCAACGTGCCGACCGGCCGAGGCCCCTTCCCGGCCGTGGTGCTGGCGCACGGCTACATCGACCCGGCGATCTACGTCCGGGGACAGGGGATGCCACGGGAACGCCGGTCCCTGGCATCCGCCGGCTACATCGCGCTGCACGTCGACTACCGCAACCACGCCGCATCCGACGACGATCCCGCCCTGCAGCGCACCGCGCGGCTGGGCTACGCCGTCGACGTGCTCAACGCCGTGCTCGCGCTGCGCAGGACCGACGAGGTCCCCGTCGACGACGACCGGATCGCCCTCATGGGCCGCTCGATGGGCGGTGCGGTCGTCTACCGGGCGCTCGAGATGGCCCCGGGCCTGGTCGACGCCGGCATCGTGTTCGCCGCCGTGTCCTCCGACGAGGCCGACAACTACGCGCAGTTCTCCGGTCCCTCCCCCTACTGGGACTTCGTCCGCGAGCGGTGGGGCAGCCCCGAGCGCAACCCCGCGTTCTGGGAGGGGATCTCGGCCGACCAGCACTTCGACCGCGTGACCGAGCCGGTGCTCATGCACCACGGCAGGCAGGACGACACCTGTCCGCCCCGCTGGGCCCGGCACAGCTACCGGGCGATGCAGCGCGCCGGTGTCGAGGTCACCCTGCGGTGGTACGCCGGCGAGGGGCACACGTTCAGCGACGCCGCCCTCGACCGCGCGATGCGCCGCACGGTCGCCTTCCTCGGGCGCCACCTCGAGTGAGGGGGCCGGCGACGGCCGTCGTGCGGGTCGGTCAGGCCCGCACCAGCTGGGGAGCGATCGTCGTGTGGGTGCGCACCTCGGCCACCGGGCACTCCGCGGTCAACCACAGGTCCTCCGACGTCCGGATCCGGAACTCGGCGACGTACGGCACCACCCACGCCATCTCGGCGAACCCGCCCGAGGCCTCGCGCTGCCTGGTCGGCGTCCCGGCCCGGCTCAGCGTGGTGGTCACGTCCAGGACGTCGACCTGCTCGCCCGACACGAGCGAGACGAGGGGCAGCGACGCCACCCATCGGGCGCCGGACCGCTCGAGGACCCCCTCCGCCTTGCGTGGATCGTCGCCCTGGCCGCCGAGCACCACCTCGAGGTACGGGGCACGCGGCCGACCACTCAACCGGAGCTCGGCGTCGTCCATCCCCTCGAGGACGCAGGGGTCGCTCGCCAGGCTCCCGGCATCGCGGTAGACACGCGACGCCGGGTCGTTGCTGCGCACGTCGAAGGCCGTCCGCTGGCCCGAGCACGTCGTCTCATCGAGGACCGGCGTGAGCCCGTCGACCGTGATCACGACGTCGGTGAACGTGAAGTCCGCCACGGTGATCGTGCCCCGGGTCCAGGTGTTGCCGGTGCGCTCCTCCACCGGCAGGACCGTGGCGGGACCGAGGGTGGTCACGGCCTCCACGCGCACGGTGCCGTACGGCTCGCCCTCCATCGTCACCAGGTCGACCGACGCCGCGAGCGAGCCCTCCCCGAACTCGGCGCTGCCCTCCCAGCCCTCGACGTACAGGTCCTCGCCCTCGACGAAGGCCCCGGATCCCGACCCCGACGAGCTCGCCTGGCCGAAGACGTACACGGCCGGACCCTCCTCGGTCAGGAACGCGCAGGAGAAGTCGTCGACGGTGTTCAGGATCCGCTGCAGTGGGGCGGCCAGGGCCGGGACGGCGAGACAGGAGGTGGACAGCACGAGGGCCATGCCGGCGGCAGCGAGCCGAGGGGAGCGGGGAAGCACACCGGGGTCCTACCCGCCGCGGCGGATCCCAGACGGAGGGCTCGGGCTACTGCCCGATCCGCTCCCAGCCCGGCCGCGCGGCCCGCGAGCCCGGATCGTGCGGACCGCGGTCGCGGTACACCACGTACGGCCGGAAGAGGTACCCCAGCGGCGCGGAGAACGCATGCACCAGCCGCGTGAACGGCCAGATGACGAAGACGAGCATGCCGGCCACCGCGTGCACCCGGAACGACAGCGGCGCCTCGGCCATGAGCTCGGGTTGGGGCTGGAACAGCAGGATGGAGCGGAACCAGACCGACACGTCCTCGCGGTAGTTGTGCCCCTCGCCGAGCACCCCGGCCCCGACCAGGGTCGTCAGCAGGCCCAGCGCGATGGCCGCGCCGAGGAACACGTACATCGTCTTGTCGTTCCTCGTCGTCGCGGCGAACACCGGCCCGACGGTGCGGCGCCGGTAGATCAGCAGCACGATCCCGACCAGCGTCGCCGCCCCAGCGAAGAGCCCGAGCGCGACGGCCATCGCGTGGTACAGCGACTCGGACACGCCGAGCGCCTCGGTCCACGACTCGGGGATCACCAGCCCGACGACGTGGCCGACGAGCACCGCGAGGATGCCGATGTGGAACAGCGGGCTGGCGATGCGGATCAGCCGGCGCTCGTAGAGCTGGCTGGAGCGGGTGGTCCAGCCGAACTTGTCGTAGCGGTAGCGCCAGATCGTGCCCACGACGAAGGTGGCGATCGTCGCGTACGGCAGGGCCACCCACAGCAGGATGTCGGCGGTGCTCATCGACGGGCTCCCGTCGGGGTCGGGGCGGTCGGGAACGGCTCGAGGCCGACCTGCTCGGCCGGCGGGCCGGCGGCGGCCAGCTGCGCCATGCGCGCCTGGAGCTCGGGCGTGACCTCCGGCAGCGTGGCCACCACCGCGTCCAGGACGTGGGCGTAGGCCGACCCGAGGTCGTGCAGCGCCTCGCGCAGCAGCGCGATCGGGGCGGCGTGCTCGGCCAGCAGCGCGTCACCGGTGACCCGCTCGCCGACCGCCGCGAACTCCAGGACGACCGCGAGGTGGTCGGGCAGCTCCTCGCTGCCGATCGAGAAGCCGGCCTCCTCGTAGGCCTGCTTGAACCGCAGGATGGCCACCCCGCGGTTGCGGGTGTCCCCGTGCGTCCAGTAGGTCAGGAACGGGCAGGCCCGCCGCTTCATGTCGAAGACCTCGACGTAGTGGCGCTGCACGTTCCCCATCGGGGTGCCGTCCAGGTGCGCCAGGAACGCCGACAGGGGCGTGCTGGCGGGCGCCGGCAGCTCCAGCACCGCGGCGGCCAGGACGTCCAGCCGGTCCAGCAGTGCCTCGTCGGGGTAGGCGAGCAGCCACGAGGTGGCCAGCCGGGTGGCTGCGACCTCGCGCTCGGACAGGCCGTGGGCGCGCAGCGACTCGACCGGCGACCGGGGCCGCCGCAGCCGCAGCGGGATGCCGAGGAACTCCGCGGCCTCGCGGGTCGCGGTCCGGCCCAGCGGGCTCATCGCGGGCCTCCCTCGGTGGGGTCGGCGTCCGCGTCGAGCCGGCGGATGCCCGGCATGCCCAGCGGCACGGCGCCGCGACCGTCCCAGTTCAGCAGGTTCACCTTCGCGCTCGTGTCCGCCGGGTCGACGAACCCCTCGGCGGTCTGCCGCGCCTTGAGCGCGTGGAAGTTCTCCACTGCGACCGGGACTGGCCGGCCCGACGCCTCGCCGAACGGGCCTGAGGGCTGGGCGTACTGCCCCGGGCCACCCTCGTAGTCCAGCGCACAGCCGAGCTCCTCGAGCTGCCGGCCGACCTCGGCGTGGGCCTTCGGGATCACGTAGCGGTCCTCGTACTTGGCGATCGCCAGCAGGCGGTACAGCGCATACATCTCGTCGGCGGTCAGGCCGACGGACTCGGGGATGGACGGGTCACCCTGCCCGCCGAGGTTGCGCCCGCGCATGTACGAGCGCATCGCCGCGAGCGTCGCCAGCGAGCCCAGCACCGGCGCCGGGTC
>JALOLN010000300.1 GCA_025455945.1 Actinomycetes bacterium | reverse complement strand
GCGGGCAGCAGCACACCGAGCTGCCGGCGGAGACCGCCGCGCTGGTCCTCGTCGTGGTGCGCTAGGCCGGTCAGGCGGGGGGGACGAGCGGGAGGTCCGGGTTCGGTCGCAGGCCGACGCGGATCGCCTCGGCCGCCGGGCCGCGGCTCGCCGTCTCCAGGGCTTGCTTCCAGTCCGCCAGGTCGTAGGTGTGGGTCACCATCCCGTCCACGGGGTGGGCCGGGTCCGCCAGCCACTCCAGGACCTGCTCCTGGGTCCGCCGACCGCCCAGCCTGGGCTCCGGGCCGGGGTCGGTGGTGCCCTGCACGGTGAGCTCGCGCTTCCACACCAGCGACCAGTTCATCCGCTGCTCGCCGGCGGTGCCGACCAGCACGAGCATCCCCTTGGGCCGCAGCATCCGCAGCGCGAGATCGATGGTGTCGGAGGTCCCCACACAGTCCAGGACCAGCTCGACTCCCTGCTCGAGGATGGGCACCCGGGGCTCGCCCGGCTTGGTGGTCGGGTGGAGCAGCCGGCCGCCGTCCTGCTCGGCCAGGGCCTCGATGGCCGCCGGCCCGGCAGGAAGGGTGCGGTCCGCGCCCACCCGCATCGCCCAGGCCGAGCCGAACTCCCCGGGGCTGACGACGGAGATGTGGAGGTCCGGGTGCAGCCGGCGCAGCGCCACGACGGTGAGCAGCCCGATCGCCCCGGGACCGATGACGACGGCCCGCTCGCCGCCGCCGCCCCAGTGCAGGGCGGCGTGCAGGGTGATCGAGGAGGGCTCGGTCAGGGCCGCCCGCGCCGAGGGCAGGTCACCGATCGGGTACAGCTGCGACTCGTGGGCGACGACCTGCTCGGCCCAGCCCCCGCCGGGCTTGCGGCAGAAGCCCAGCGACACGGCGGCGCACCCGGCGTCCCCGGGGAGGTCGAAGCGCTCGCAGACCATCGGCATCCCTGCGGCGCAGTTGCGGCACAGCGATGTGAAGCCGCGCTGGGCGCAGCTGATGACCGCGTCCACCGCCACCCGGTCGCCCTCCCGGACCTGGGTCACCCCAGGGCCGACGTCGGCGACCACGGCGACGAACTCGTGCCCGGGGATCTGCTGGGTCTCCGGGTAGAAGGCGCTGAGCACCGTGGACAGCTTGGCGTGGGCCAGGCCGACGTCCGAGCCGCAGATCAGTGACAGCTCGGGGCGCAGCCGCACCCAGCCGGGGGCGTCGGGCAGGGCCGGGGTGGGCTCGTCCTCGACCAGCCGGATGAGCCCGCCGGGCCCCCACCCGGCGGACCGGCCGCGACCGCCGGGGACCTTCTGGGCCGCGGCGGTGTACAGGTAACGGGGGATCGCGATGTCGGCGAGGATCGCGCGCATGGGGGCACTCCCTCCAGGGAGGTTCGAGCGGCGGCTAGCGCGACCGCGTGACGGCGGCCCGCTCGACGGCGGCGGTCAGGCCGCCGACCAGGGAGCGCAGCAGGGCCGAGGTGACCTTCCCCGTACCGGGCAGCGGGGAACGGAGCTGGGCCTCTCAGGTGAGCCGGGTCCCACCGCCCGCGGTCGGGTCGAGGGTGACGAAGCCGTGGTAGGCGCGGGTGCCGGGAGCGCCGGTCGCGGTGTACTCCAGCCGGTAGGGCTCCTCGGCCACGACCACGGTCTCGGTGACCCGGAGCCCGCCCGGACCGCCGGCGAGCTCTCGTACGGTGCCGACCTCGCCACCGTCCGCGGGCCGGGCCAGCACCCGTGAGGTGCCGAAGGGCGCCCAGTCGGCCATGCGCTCGTGGTCGACCAGCGTGCGCCAGACCCGTTCGGGCGGGGCGGCCACCAGGCCGGTCGCGGTGCTCCGGACGACGGGAGCCCGGGTGGGCACGAAGCCGAGCTCGAGCAGGTCGAACGGGTTCACCGGCTGGCTGCGGCCCGGCCGCGCATGGTAGAGCAGCTCGATGCTGAACCCCAGCGGGTCGTTGACGTAGCTCGCGTACCAGTACTTCTTGATCAGCGTGGGCTTCGTGGTGTTGGGGGTGATGCCGGCGGCGATGCACCGCTGCACGAGCTCCTGCTGCTCGGCGAGGGAGCGGAACCCGAGCGCGACGTTGAGCAGGCCGTGGTCGCTGATCCGGTAGCCCTCCGGCCACGGTCGGCCGACGGGGTCGGTGTACCGCACCACCTCGACGAAGACGTCACCCGCGCGGAGCAGGAGCGTCTCGCGGGCCGCGCCGGCCAGCCCCCACATCCGCTCGTGCTCGGGGGTGTGCAGGACGACGTCGTCCACGACGTCCAGGCCGAGCACGTCGACCCAGGTGCGGCGGGCCTCGTCGAGGTCGGGGACCGAGAGCGTGACGAAGCGGGTGGCCACGGGGACGTCGTGCGGCCGGGCCCGGGGCTCGCCGCTGCGCGGGTCGTCCTCCATGACCTCGAGCAGCACGCCGTCCGGGTCGCGGACGCAGACCCGCCGCGACCCGGCCGCGCCCACGGGGTCGGACAGCAGCGGGACCTGACGCCGCGCCAGCCGGGCGAGCGTCGCGTCGAAGTCGGCGACGTGGATCCCGATCGTCGAGTACCCGACGTCGCACGGCCGCCAGTCGGCCGGCAGCGGCCGCGGCGTGGGCTTGCTGAACTCGAACAGCTCGAGCTGGAAGAAGTCCTGCCGGTCCATCAGCCACCAGCAGACGCTGGTCGCCTGGGGCAGGCCCTGG
>JALOLN010000085.1 GCA_025455945.1 Actinomycetes bacterium | reverse complement strand
GTCGCCACGCAGCACCTGCTCGAGTCGGTGCGGGTGAGCGGGGTCAGGGACCTGCGCGAGCAGCCGGACGTCCTGGCCCTGCTGCCGGGGGAGACCGCCGCCGTGCTCGGCGGGACGCCGGTGGACCCGCGCCTGCCGGCGGCGCTGGGCGTGGCCCGGTCCGACGGCGCCGTCCCGGCGCTGGTCAGCCCCGCGGTTGCCGACGTCGCCCGCGAGGGCGCGCTGACCCTGCAGGTCGGGGGGAACGTGCCGCTGCGCGTCATCGGCACCGTGGACGGCTTCCCCGGCGTGGCCACCGGACGGCCCCTGGTCGTGGTGGACCGGTCGCTGCTGGCGCAGGCCACCGGGCAGTCCTGGGTGCCGAACCGGCTCGTGCTGGCCGGCGCGGGCGCCGATCCGGGCGCCGTGACCGCGGCGGTCCCCGTGTCGGGGGACGAGGCCGTGGTCCGGCTCGACCTGCTCGAGCAGCTGCGCGACCAGCCGTACGTCACGAGCACGGTGCGCGGGTACGCACTCGGCGGCGTCGTGGGGGTGGTGTCCTGCGCGCTCGTCGTCCTGCTCACGCTCACCCTGCTCGCCCCGGCGCGCACGCGGGTCCTCGCGTACGCGCGGACGCTGGGCCTCGGCCGACGCGGGGCCGACGCGGTCGTCGCGGTCGAGGTGCTGCCGCTGTTCCTCGTGGCCCTGCTCGCCGGACTGGTCGTGGGGCTCGGCCTTGCCGCGCTGGTCCTGCCCGGGATGGACCTGCAGCCCTTCACCGGCGGCCGCGGCCAGCCCGAGGTCACGGTGGACGCCGGCCGCGTCGCCGTCGGTGCCGCGCTGGTGGCACTGGTGATGGCAGGGGTGGTCCTGCTGGTGACCCGCGTCGGCCGGCGGGCCAGCCCGGCCGAGCTGCTGCGGATGGGAGAGCACGATGAGCGGTGACAGCCCCGACCGGGCTGGGGCGGCCCCCGACCTGCGGGGGCTGGAGGCGGCGGCCCGGGCCACCCGGGAACGGTTCGGCGCCGACGCGCACGTGGTCTGCGACGGGCTGGTCCGCATCTACCGCGCCGAGCAGGTCGAGGTCGTGGCACTGCAGGGGCTGGACCTGCTCGTGGGGCGGGGGGAGCTGATGGCCCTGGTCGGCGCCTCCGGCTCGGGGAAGTCCACGCTGCTGAACATCCTCGCGGGACTGGACGTGCCCACCGCGGGGGTGGCCCGGGTCGCCGACCAGGACCTGCTGTCACTCGACGCGGCGTCCCGGCTCCGCTACCGGCGGGAGGTCGTCGGTTTCGTCTGGCAGCAGGCCGCCCGCAACCTGCTGCCGTACCTCACCGCCGCCGAGAACGTGGCGCTGCCACTGCTCGTCAGTGGCCGCGGACGGCGCGCACGCACCCAGCGGGTCGACGAGCTGCTCGAGCTGGTCGGTGTGGCGGACTGCCGCGACCGTCGGCCGGCCGAGCTGTCCGGCGGGGAGCAGCAGCGCGTCTCGGTCGCGCTCGCCGTCGCCAACGACCCGCAGGTCCTGCTCGCCGACGAGCCGACCGGGGAGCTGGACTCGGTGACCGCGCACGAGGTCATGGCGGCCCTGCGGACCGTGAACATCGAGCTCGGGACCACGGTGGTGGTCGTCACCCACGACCCGCTGGTCAGCGAGAGCGTCGACCGCACGGTGGCGATCCGAGACGGCCGCACGGCCAGCGAGGTCGTCCGCCGCACCGAGCGGGACGCCGACGGCTCGGCACGGGTCGTCGCCGAGGAGTACGCCGTGCTGGACCGGGTCGGGCGGCTGCAGCTGCCGCACGACTTCACCCGCCGGCTGCGGATGCGCCAGCGGGTACGGCTGGAGCTGGAGCCCGACCACATCGGCGTGTGGCCGGACCGGCCGGCCGGTGGCGGCGACCCGGAGGGGGACGAGTGACCACCGACCCAGCGGTGACCGTCCGCGGCGTCACCAAGACCTACCGCTCCGGCAGCCGCACGGTGCCCGCCCTGCAGGACGTCGACCTGGACGTGTCCCCGGGCGAGCTGGTCGTCGTCCGCGGCCGCTCCGGGTCGGGGAAGACCACGCTGCTCAACGTGGTGGGCGGGCTCGACCGGGCCGACGCGGGCAGCGTCGTCGTCGCCGGTCACGACGTGACCGCGCTCGACGAGGACGGCCTGCTGCGGCTGCGCCGGGAGACCGTCGGCTTCGTCTTCCAGACCTTCGGGCTGATCCCGATCCTCTCCGCCGCCGAGAACGTCGGGGTGCCGCTGCGTCTGCTGGGCACCGACCCGGACGAGCGGGAGGACCGGGTCCGTGTGCTGCTCGCCATGGTCGGTCTCGCCGACCACGTCGACCAGCGCCCTGGCGAGCTGTCCGGCGGTCAGCAGCAGCGGGTCGCCATCGCCCGGGCACTGGCCAACCGGCCGGCCGTCCTGCTGGCCGACGAACCCACCGGACAGCTGGACTCACACACCGGCCGGGGGGCCATGGAGCTGCTGCGCGCGGTCGTCGAGGCCGAGGGCGTCGCCGCTCTCGTCGCCACCCACGACCCCGTGCTCATCGAGGTGGCCGACCGGGTGCTGGACCTGCGCGACGGACGGCTGAGCGGTCCGGCCGGTTCGCCGCCGCCCCCCGCCGCCCGCTAGCGTCGGGCCGGTGGAGCAGGCCCGCGGCACCCGAGGCGGAGTCGCCCTCGGGCTCGGCGCCTACCTCCTGTGGGGGCTGTTCCCGCTGTACTTCCGGGCGGTGGAGGACGCCAGCCCCACCGAGATCCTCGCCCACCGCATCGTGTGGTCGCTCGTCTTCCTCGCCGGGCTGGTGTCCCTCGGCCGCCGGTGGGGCTGGCTGCCGACCCTGCTGCGCGACCGGCGCCGGATGGCGATGCTCACCGTCGCTGCCGCCGTGATCGCGCTGAACTGGGGCGTGTACATCTGGGCGGTCAACTCCGACCAGGTCGTGGAGGCCGCACTCGGCTACTTCGTCAACCCCCTGGTGACCGTCCTGCTCGGCGTCGTCCTCCTCGGCGAGCGGCTTCGTCCGCTGCAGTGGACCGCGGTGGGGCTGGGCACCGGGGCGGTCCTCGTCCTCACGGCGGGGTACGGCCGGCTGCCGTGGATCGCCCTCGTCCTGGCCGGGTCCTTCGCGACCTACGGCCTGGTCAAGAAGACCATCGCCACACCGGCCGTGGAGTCGCTCACCGTCGAGACGGCCATCCTCTTCCTGCCCGCCCTCGGCTACCTCGCGCTGCTGCAGACCCGAGGTGACCTCGCACTCGCCTCCGGCGACGCCGGCCTGACCCTGCTGCTCCTGGCGGCCGGTCCGATCACCGCCGTCCCGCTGCTGCTGTTCGGGGCCAGCGCACTGCGCATCCCCCTGTCCACGATCGGCCTGCTGCAGTACGTCACCCCGGTGATGCAGTTCCTCATCGGGGTGGCCGTCTTCGGCGAGCCGATGCCCGCGGCCCGGTGGGCGGGCTTCGCGCTCGTCTGGACGGCCCTGGCCCTCCTCACCGCCGACGGCCTCCGGCAGCGGGCGACCCCCGTTCGGCCCGGTGCCGAGCAGCCGTCTACCGTACGGCCGTGACCACGACCTGGACGGACCCCTTCGCCACCGAGGAGCGCCGGGCCCTCCGCGCGCTCACCCGCGAGTTCGTCGAACGGGACGTCCGACCCCACCTCGACCAGTGGGAGCGCGACGGCGAGCTGCCGCGGACGCTGCACGCACAGGCGGCCGCTGCCGGGCTCCTCGGGGTGGGCTTCCCCGAGGAGGTCGGGGGCAGCGGTGGCGACTTCCTCGACAGCGTCGTGGTCACCGAGGAGCTTCTGCAGGCGGGGGGCAGCGGGGGGGTGCTCGCCGGGCTCTTCACCCACGGGATCGCCCTCCCGCACATCGTCGCGGCCGGGGACCCGGACCAGGCCGAGCGCTTCGTCCGCCCCGTGCTCGAGGGCCGGGCCATCGCGGCGCTGGCCGTCACCGAGCCGGACGGCGGCTCCGACGTCGCGTCGCTGCGCACCCGCGCGGTCCGTGCCGGGGACGACTTCGTCGTCGACGGCACCAAGACCTACATCACCTCCGGCGCACGGGCCGACTGGGTCACGGTGGCGGTGCGGACCGGCGGACCGGGGTTCGGCGGGCTGTCGCTGCTCGTCGTGCCGACGGACACGCCCGGCTTCACCGTCGTCCGGCGCCTGGAGAAGATGGGCTGGCACTGCTCGGACACCGCCGAGCTCGCGTTCACCGGGTGCCGGGTTCCCGCGGCGAACCTCGTCGGCCCGCTGGACGGCGGCTTCGTACAGCTGGCCCAGCAGTTCGTCGTCGAGCGGCTGTCCATCGCCGTCCAGGCCTACGCGACCGCGCAGCGCTGCCTCGACCTGGCCCTGGAGTGGGCCCGGGTCCGCGAGACGTTCGGCCGGCCGCTGGCGACCCGGCAGGTCATCCGGCACCAGCTCGTCGAGATGCACCGGCTGGTCGACGTGTCCCGCACCTACACCCGGCAGGCGGCGCTGCGGCACGCCGCCGGCGAGGAGGTCGTCGCCGAGGCGGCCCTGGCGAAGAACACCGCGGTGGCCGCTGCCGAGCAGGTGGTCTACCAGGCGGTGCAGCTCTTCGGCGGCCAGGGCTACCTGCGCGACGCGGAGGTCGAGCGGCACTACCGCGACGTCCGCATCCTCGCCATCGGCGGTGGGGCCACCGAGATCATGACGGAGCTGGCCGCCCGCCGGCTCGGGCTGTGAGCGTCGTCACCGCGCGGACGACGAGGTACCCCACCACCGACCCCAGGATCGTCAGGACCGTCGTCGCCGCACCGGCCGTGCCGACGAGCAGCAGCGACAGGGCGGCGGCGGCGAACGGCAGCCGCAAGGTGGCGGCCGCGGCCGCCGCGAGCGCGCAGGCGACGGCAGGTGTCGTGCCGAGTCCGGGCAGGACCAGCGCGGCGAGCACCCCGACCGTCGCGCCGAGGAACAGCGCCGGGAAGATCGGTCCGCCGCGGAACCCGCTGCCCAGCGAGACCGCGTAAGCGGTCGCCTTCAGCACGAGGAGCAGCAGGACCGCCGTCGCGGAGGTCTGCCCGACCAGTGCACCGATCGCCTGCTCCCCGCTGAACAGCTCGAGGGAGTAGTCCTGCCCCGACGCCGCGACCCACCCGGCGCCGAGCACGCCGACGGCCAGCCCGCCGAGCGGGATGGCGAGGAGCATGGGGGCCCGGGCTGCGCGGGCGGCGACCGCCCGGCCGCCGAGCAGCGCCACCAGCGCCACCAGCGCGGCGCCGGCCGACACCGGGACCGCCCAGGCCAGGTCGCTCCAGGCCACCGAGGAGTAGGGCTCCAGGCCCTCCACGGTGAACGCCGGGACGTCGATGCCGGCCCAGTCGCCGACCCCGGTGAAGACGAGGTACCCCACCCCGGACGCCGCCAGGCCGGGGACCAGGCTGGCCGCGGACACCGTCGCCGCGGTGGACTCCAGCAGGAAGATGGCGGTCAGCAGCGGGTTGCCCAGCAGCGCGCTGAACGCGGCGAAGCTGCCCGCCCCCGCGGCCATCTGCTGCACCGGCGTGGCGGCCCGCCGGGCGACGAGCAGGCCGAGGGCAGAACCGAGGGCGAGCAGCGGCGCCTCCGGCCCCAGCACCGCACCGCAGGCCAGGCTGATCAGTGCGGCGAGGAGCACCCCGGGCAGCACCCGCGGCTCGGTGGCCCGGGCGAACCCGTCCAGCGGGCCGTGGGCGGCGTGGCCCGGCAGCCGGCGGGCCAGCGCGACACCCACCCCACCGACGGTGGGGACGGCCACGACGAACCACCAGGGTGGCGCGCCGTCGATCCCGAGAGCGACCGGGAGGTCCTGCCAGACCAGCGTGGTGGTCGTGCTCACCAGCCACACCAGCCCGAGCGCCAGCAGCGACGCGGGGACGCCGATGAGGACGGCGAGGACGAGTGCCCGCACGAGCGACCGGAGGCCGACGTCCGCCGGGACCATCAGCCGCTGCGCCCCACGAGGACGTCGCACAGCTGCTCCAGCGCGGCCCGCGCGGGGGTCACCGGCAGCGTCATGAGCGCCTCCCGGGCCGCGTCGGCGCGCCGCCGCAGGTCGGCCCGGGCCGCCGCCATGGCCGGATGGGCGCGCAGCAGCGCCAGCGCCTCGGCGTGCTCGGCGTCGTCAGGCAGCGGTCGGGACAGCAGCTCGACGAGCCGGGCGTCCGCCGGGTCCCGGGAGCGCAGCGCATGCAGCACCGGCAGCGTGGGGATGCCCTCGCGCAGGTCGGTGCCCGGCGTCTTGCCGGACTCCGCGGTCTCGCTCTCGACGTCCAGGAGGTCGTCGGAGAGCTGGAAGGCCGCGCCGACGAGCTCCCCGAAGCGGGTGAGCGTCTCGACGGTGGGCCGGTCGGCCCCCGCCATGAGGGCCCCGAACCGCCCGGAGGTCGCGATCAGCGACCCCGTCTTGTCGGCGACCACACCCAGGTAGTGCTCGAGCGGGTCCTCGCCCGCCGCCGGTCCGGTCGTCTCGTGGATCTGGCCGGAGACCAGCCGCTCGAACGTCTTCGCCTGGATCCGGACCGCCTCCGGCCCGAGGTCGGCCAGCAGGTGCGAGGCGCGGGCGAAGAGGAAGTCGCCGGTGAGGATCGCCACCGTGTTGTCCCAGCGCGCGTTCGCGGACGGCGCACCGCGGCGCAGCGGCGCCTCGTCCATGACGTCGTCGTGGTAGAGGGTCGCGAGGTGGGTGAGCTCCACGACGACGGCCGCCGGCACGACGCCCGGCGCCGCGGGGTCGGGCCCGAACTGGGCGGCGAGCAGGACGAGCAGCGGCCGGAACCGCTTCCCGCCCGCCTGCACCAGGTGCGCGGCGACCTCCCCGACGAATGCGTCGTCGCTGCGCACGGACTCGTGCAGGAGCTCCTCGACGGCGTCCAGGCGCTCGCTCAGCAGGGCATCGAGGGCCGGGTCCCCGACGTGGCCGCCGAACGGACCCACCACCCTCACGACCACTCCCTCTCAGCGCAGGAACGTCGACGCGCGGTCGGCCAGGTCGAGCACCGGCTGGGGCAGCACGCCCAGCAGGATCGTCACGACGACGCCGATGGTGACCGCAGCCTGGGTGAGCAGGCTGGGGACGGCGACCGTCGGGCCGTCGGCCGCCGGCTCCGAGAAGAACATCACGACGATGATCCGGACGTAGAAGAACGCGGCGACCGCGCTCGCGAGGACGCCGACGATCACCAGCGGGGTCGCTTGCCCTCCGACCGCCGCCGAGAACACCGCGAACTTGCCGGTGAAGCCGCTGGTGAGCGGGATCCCCGCGAGGGCGAGGAGGAACAGCGCGAAGGCACTCGCGACGAGCGGCGAGCGCCGGCCCAGGCCGGCCCACTGCGACAGGTGCGTCGCCTCGCCGCCGGCGTCGCGCACCAGCGTGACCACCGCGAAGGCCCCGATCGTCGTGAACCCGTAGGCGAACAGGTAGAACAGCACGCTGGAGACCCCGGCGGGGTCGATGGCCAGCATGCCGGTGAGGATGAACCCGGCGTGCGCGATCGAGGAGTAGGCGAGCAGCCGCTTGATGTCGGTCTGGGTCACCGCCAGCACCGACCCGACGACCATCGTGAGGATCGCGATGATCCACAGCATCGGCCGCCAGTCCCAGCGCACCCCGCCGAGAGCCACGTAGAACACCCGCAGCAGGGCGCCGAACGCGGCGACCTTGGTGCAGGCCGCCATGAACGCGGTGATCGAGGTCGGCGCCCCCTGGTAGACGTCGGGGGTCCAGGAGTGGAACGGGACGGCGCTGACCTTGAACAGCAGCCCCACCGCCAGCAGGGCGATGCCGACCAGGAGCAGCGGGTCGCGGCCGACCTGCGCCCCGACGGCGTCGGCGATCTCACCGAGGAAGAGGGAGCCGGAGAACCCGTAGAGGAAGGCCACCCCGAAGAGGAAGAACGCCGACGAGTAGGCGCCCAGCAGGAAGTACTTCAGCGCCGCCTCCTGCGAGATGAGCCGCCGGCGGCGGGCCAGCCCGGCCATCACGTACAGCGGCAGGGAGAGCACCTCGAGGGCGACGAACATCGTCAGCAGGTCGTTGGCGGCAGGGAAGAGCAGCATGCCGCCGACGGCGAACATGCTGAGGGGGAAGACCTCCGTCTGCCGCCACCCGGCGGCGGTGGCGGCTTGCTCCTCGGCGCTGCCGGGCGTGGCCGCCGGCATCGACGCGAAGGCGTCGCCGGCCGGGTCGAGCGA
>JALOLN010000299.1 GCA_025455945.1 Actinomycetes bacterium | reverse complement strand
TGGCCAAGGGCCTCGGCGGGGGGCTGCCGGTGGGCGCCTGCGTGGCCTTCGGCCCGGCCGCGGAGCTGCTCGGGCCCGGCCAGCACGGCTCCACGTTCGGCGGGAACCCGGTCGCCTGTGCGGCCGCGCTCGCCGTCCTCGACACGATCGAGCGCGACGGCCTGCTCGGCCGGGCCGAGGTGCTGGGCGCGGCGCTGAGCACGGGGGTGGCGGGGCTCGGCCACCGGCTCGTGGACCACGTCCGCGGCCGCGGCCTGCTGCTCGGAGTCGTGCTGACCGAGCCTGTCGCCCGGGCCGCCGAGGCGGCGCTGCGGGACCGCGGGGTGCTCGTCAACGCGGTCGCCGCGGACGTGCTGCGGCTGGCCCCGCCGCTGGTGCTCACCGACGCCGACGTCGAGGAGTTCCTCGCCGTCCTGCCGAAGGCGCTGGACGCGCTGTGAGCGTCGTCCACACCCGCGCGGCCCGCCACCAGCGGGTCGTGGACCTGCTCGCTCGGGTCCGGGTCCGCTCGCAGGGCCAGCTCGCCGAGCTGCTCGCCGAGGAGGGCTTCCAGGTCACCCAGGCCACCTTGTCCCGCGACCTCGACGAGCTCGGCGCGGTCAAGGTCCGGGACGCCTCGGGGGTCCTGTGCTACGCGGTGCCCGGCGAGGGCGGCGACAGCACGCCCCGCCCAGCCCCCGAGGAGGAGCTCGCGGTCGACCGGCTGCGCCGGCGCTGCGAGGACCTGCTGGTGTCGGTGGACGCCTCGGCGAACGTCGTGGTGCTCCGCACCCCGCCCGGTGGCGCCCAGTACCTCGCCTCGGCCGTGGACCACACCGTCCTGCCGGACGTCATCGGGACCGTCGCCGGCGACGACACGATCCTGCTCGTCACCCGACGGGCGGACGGCGGCCCAGCGGTCGCGGCCCAGCTGCTCGAGCTCGTCGACCACCACCGAGATCAAGGAGAACTCCCGTGAAGGACCGTGTCGTGCTCGCGTACTCCGGCGGCCTGGACACCTCCGTGGCCATCGGCTGGATCGCCGAGGAGACCGGGGCCGAGGTCGTCGCCCTGGCCGCCGACGTCGGTCAGGGCGGGGAGGACATGGAGGTCATCCGCAAGCGGGCACTGGCCTGCGGCGCCGTCGAGTCGGAGGTGCTCGACCTCAAGGACGAGTTCGCCGACGGCTACTGCCTGCCCGCGCTCAAGGCCAACGCGCTCTACATGGACCGCTACCCGGTGGTGTCAGCGCTGTCCCGGCCGGTGATCGTCAAGCACCTCGTGGCTGCCGCCGAGCGGCACGGCGCCACCGCCGTGGCCCACGGCTGCACCGGCAAGGGCAACGACCAGGTGCGCTTCGAGGTCGGCATCGGGGCCCTGGCTCCGGGGCTGGCCTGCATCGCCCCCATCCGCGACTACGCGATGACGCGCGACAAGGCCATCGAGTTCGCGGAGCGGACCGGGCTGCCCATCGACGTCACCAAGAAGTCGCCGTACTCCATCGACCAGAACGTCTGGGGCCGGGCCGTGGAGACCGGCTTCCTCGAGGACATCTGGAACGGGCCCGTCGAGGACGTGTACTCCTACACGCAGGACCCGGCGGTGCCACGGGAGGCCGACGAGGTGGTCATCACCTTCGAGCGGGGCGCGCCGGTGGCGATCGACGGCCGGCCGGTGACCATGCTCGAGGCGATCCAGGAGCTCAACCGCCGGGCGGGCGGGCAGGGCGTCGGCCGCCTCGACCTGGTCGAGGACCGGCTGGTCGGCATCAAGAGCCGCGAGGTCTACGAGGCCCCCGGCGCCATCGCGCTGATCACCGCCCACCAGGAACTGGAGAACGTCACGGTCGAGCGCGACCTCGCCCGGTTCAAGCGCGGCGTCGAGCAGCGCTGGACCGAGCTGGTCTACGACGGGCTGTGGTTCTCCCCGCTCAAGCGCGCCCTGGACGGGTTCATCGACGACGTCAGCGAGCACGTCAGCGGCGACGTCCGGCTGACCCTGCACGGCGGCCGGGCCGTCGTCACCGGCCGGCGCAGCGCGCACAGCCTGTACGACTTCGGGCTGGCCACCTACGACACCGGCGACACCTTCGACCAGTCGCTGGCGAAGGGCTTCGTGCAGCTGTGGGGCCTGCCGTCGCGGATGGCGGCCGCGCGGGACCAGCGGACGGCCGGCGCGTGAGCGACCCGTCCGGCCCCGCCCCGATGCGGCTGTGGGGGGGCCGGTTCGCCGGCGGCCCGGCTGAGGCTCTGGCGGCACTGTCGGTCTCGGTGCACTTCGACTGGGTGCTGGCGCCGTTCGACCTGGCCGGCTCCCGCGCCCACGCCCGGGTGCTGCACCGCGCCGGGCTGCTCGACGACGACGAGCTGGCCGCGCTGCTGGACGCGATCGACGGCCTCGAGGCGGACGTCCGCTCGGGGGCGTTCCGGCCCACCGAGGCGGACGAGGACGTGCACACCGCGCTGGAGCGGGGCCTGGTCGAACGGCTCGGGCCGCTCGGCGGCAAGCTGCGCGCCGGCCGCTCGCGCAACGACCAGGTGGCCACCGACTTCCGGCTCTACCTGCGCGACCGGGCGCGCGCCGTCGTCGCCGGCGTCGTCGCCCTGCAGGAGGCGCTCGTCGGGCAGGCGGCGGCGCTGGTCGACGCGCCGGCGCCCGGGTTCACCCACCTGCAGCACGCCCAGCCGGTCTCGTTCGGGCACGAGCTGGCCAAGCAC
>JALOLN010000298.1 GCA_025455945.1 Actinomycetes bacterium | reverse complement strand
CCGACCCCGCGCGGGTCGAACCCCACGATGTCGTAGGCCGCACGCACCTCGTCGGTGAAGGCGCTCCGGGCCGCCCGCGCGTAGTCCTGGCCGGACGCCCCCGGCCCCCCCGGGTTCACCAGCAGGGACCCGATCCGGCGCTCGGGGTCGCCGGCGGGCAGCCGGACCAGCGCGAGCTCGATCGTCTGCCCCGTGGGCTGGTCGTAGTCCAGCGGGACCTCGATCGTCGTGCACTCGAACGAGCCCCCACAGCCCGCCCAGCGCGGGCGCTGCCCGTAGAAGCGGCCGAGGTCCTGGGTCGGCGCCACGGTCGCGCTGGGCTCGGGGGTGCGCGAGACGACCGGCTCACCCCCTCCGGAGCAGGCGGCCAGGACGACGGACGACGCGAGCACGACGGCGGTGCCGAGCGGTCGGAGCACGCGGGCTGTCAGGGACACAGCAAGGACCTCGGCAGGTCGACGGCGGTGGGTGAGCCCCGTCAGCGTCTCACGGGCGGGACAGCGGGCCAGCGGTCGACGTACCGTGGTCAGGTGGGCAGGTCACGTGGCATGGTCTCGGCGTCCGACGTCGAACGGGTGCTTCGCCTGCTGCAGAACGGGGCGGCGACGGCCGCTGACGTCCTCGGTGCCCGGTCGGGAGCCGACGGGCGCCTGTCCACGGAGACCGCCCGGGCCGAGCGGGCCTACCGCAAGGAGCTGGCGCGCTACCAGCGCGGGGTCGAGCGGGACCGGGCCCAGGTCTGGTGGGCCGGCACTGGGGCGGTCGTCTGCACCGCTGCGGCGGTCCCGACGGGCGGTGTCTCCCTGGTGGGGACGGCGGCGTTCGGCTGGCTGGCGACGTCCAGCCTCGTCCGGCTGCGCACCCGACGTCCGCCGGCGCAGCCCGACCCCCCGCTGCCAGCCGTCCCCCGGCTGACCCGGGCCGCGGTCGGGGCCGGCGAGGTCGAGCGGCTGGCCCGGGCCGAGCGACGGCTGGCCGAGGTGGCACCCGCGGTCGAGCGGCTGCACCCCGGGGCGGCCGTGGAGCTGCGCGCGGCCGCCCAGGAGGCAACCCCGCTGCTGCACCAGCAGGCCCACCGGCTCGCCGTCCTGCACGGGGTGCGTTCCGACCTGGCCGGCAGCCCGGCGGGCGCGGCCGCGGACGCCGCCGCGCGCGACGTGGCCGACCGGCTGGACCGAGGAGTGACAGCCTACGAGGGCCTGCTCGCCGCGGCGGCGACCCTGCTTGGCGCCCCGGACGTCGCTCGCGACGTCGACGACGTGCTCGCCCCCGCGGTGCAGGCGCTGCAGTCCTACGCGCACGGCCTCACGGTCAGTGCCGAGCCGCCCCAGGAACCGGGTTCCGGATCCGGCCGACGATGAGCACGACGGCGATGATCAGGCCGGCGAGCCCGAACACCGCCAGCGCCCCCAGGGCCGACTCCATGACGTCCGGCGCCAGCAGCAGCGTGGCCGCCAGCGCGAGCATCACGACGCCGCTGACGAGCTTCAGCTCCCGGCCGTGGCGCTCCTGCAGCTTGGCCGCCCGCATCGTCGTCACCGCGAGCGCGAAGACGATCAGCTCGTCGACCAGGAACACCAGCATGTAGACGGCGAAGAGCACGGCGGCCTCCGCGCCGCCGACTCCGCGCTCGGCCAGCAGGTTGGTCCACAGCAGCGGCAGGCCGAGCGTGCACGGCGTCTCCAGCAGGGACACCCCCACCGCGAGCCCGGCCGTGGCGAGCAGCACCGCGGGCATGGAGCGGTCCGAGGCGGCCAGCCCGCGCATCCGCTTGAACAGGCCCGGCTTGCGCTCGTCGGCGATGCCCAGCGTCGGCCCCTCGTGGAACCACACGTAGTCCTTGACCTGCAGCAGCCCCAGGACGCCGGCCAGCACGGCCACGCCGGCGGTGATCCAGGAGACGTACCCGGCGTAGGAGAGCACGCTGAACAGGCCGAGCATGTAGACGCCGTACAGCGACGCGGTGACGAACAGGAACACCGAGCCGACGAAGAACACGCGAGTCCGCGAACCCGAGTGCAGGACGAGCGCGAGCAGCATCGACAGCACCCACAGCGAGCACGGGTTGACGCCGTCGACGAACCCGATGATCGCGGTGCTGAGCAGCAGCCCCTGGCTGCCGACGTCCACCTCGCCGATCAGCGGGACGTCGATGGTCCCCGAGGTCCTCGGCGGCTCCGGCCCGCCGGAGAGCTCGGAGAGGATGACCGCCTCGATCTCCTGGCCCCGCGCGGTGTCGAAGCCCACCCAGTAGCGGTCGCCGATGATCGTCGTGGGGACCGACTGGGCGGTGAACCCCATGGCCTCCGCGGTCTGCTCGAACCGGGCCCGGTTCTCGGCGCTGTACCAGACCTCGTACTCGGTGACGACGAGCTGCGGGTACTGCTCACCGAGCTCCGCGTAGAACTTGCGGGCCTCGGCGCAGTGCGGGCAGCCCTCGCCGGAGAAGAGCACCAGCTCGACCGTCTGTGCCGACGCGGCGGCGGACGGGCTCGGGGAGGTGCTGGCGGCGGCTGCACGGCCTGCACCCGCGGGCCCCGCGCTCAGGACGACCCAGCACAGCGCCAGGACGCCGAGCACCAGCGGCAGGGCGCGGCGGACCCACGCGGGAGACGTCACCACCCTTCGACCGTCGGCAGGACCGGCCCCGAGCGTTAGGGCCGGAGGTCCCCCAAGCGCGGGCTAGCGAAGGGTCA
>JALOLN010000084.1 GCA_025455945.1 Actinomycetes bacterium | reverse complement strand
GTGGGACGCGGCGACCGGGACCGGGTCACCCGAGCCCTGGCCCAGGCGGCCGGGGTCGACGCGATCGTCTCCGCCGTGGCCGCGGCGCACCGCGCGCGCGGCGTCACGGCGACCGGGTGGCCGCCGACCCGGTGGCTGCGCCGGTTGCGTCCGGACCCGCTCCGGCGGCTGCACCTGGACCGGCCCCACACCCCCCACCCCCCCGCTGCCCCGGTGCCGCGATCGTCGCTGCCGGCGGTGTCGACGGTGGCCCGCAGCCAGGTCGATCTCGCCGTTCGGGGCCTCGCGGACACGGCGACGGCCGGGCTGCCGGAGGGGCAGGTCCGGGGGGCCCGGCGCGTGCTGCAGAAGCAGGTCGAGCCGCTGGCCGACCGGCTGGACCTCGCCGTGTCCGGCACCGACCTCGGCATGGGCACCCCGCCGCGCTGGTGGCGGGCGGCGGACATCGTCCAGTGGCTCGTGCTCCTCGTCGCGCTCACCGGGCTGGGGTGGCTCGGCGTCGACGTCGCCCTGGCCTGGCTGCAGCTGCCCGCGCTGCCCTCGGTGGACGTCGGGCGGCTGCCGCTGCCGACGGTGCTGCTCCTCGGCGGCGTCGTCCTCGGGCTGCTCCTCGCGCTGCTGTTCCGGCTGCTGGTGCGCGTCGGCGCGCGCCGCCGGGCGGCCCGGGCGCGGGCCCGCCTGCTGGCGGCGGTGGAGGCCGTGGCCCGGGAGGAGGTCCTCGGCCCGCTCGGTGCCGAGCTGGACGCGTGGCGCAGGCTGCGTGGGGCCGTGGAGTCCGTGCGCCGCCTAGGGTAGGCGCATGGCGGAGTTCATCTACGTGATGCGCAGGGCGCGCAAGGCGCACGGGGACAAGGTCATCCTCGACGACGTCACGCTCGCGTTCCTCCCGGGCGCGAAGATCGGCGTGGTGGGGCCGAACGGCGCCGGCAAGTCGACCGTGCTGCACATCATGGCCGGGCTGGACCAGCCCTCCAACGGCGACGCCATGCTCTCGCCCGGGTACAGCGTGGGGATCCTGCAGCAGGAGCCGCAGCTGGACGAGTCGAAGACCGTGCTGGAGAACGTCGAGGACGGCGTGGCGGCGACGAAGGCGCTGCTCGACCGCTTCAACGAGATCTCGGTCGAGCTCGGGGACCCGGACGCCGACTACGACACCCTGCTCGCCGAGATGGGCACCCTGCAGGAGCAGCTGGACCACCGGCAGGCCTGGGACCTCGAGGCCCAGCTCGAGCAGGCGATGGACGCGCTGCGCTGCCCGCCCGGCGACGCCGACGTCAGCGTGCTGTCCGGCGGTGAGAAGCGCCGGGTGGCCCTCTGCCGGCTGCTGCTGCAGCAGCCCGACCTGCTGCTGCTCGACGAGCCGACCAACCACCTGGACGCCGAGAGCGTGCAGTGGCTGGAGTCGCACCTGGAGAAGTACCCGGGCACCGTCGTCGCCGTGACGCACGACCGGTACTTCCTCGACAACGTCGCCGAGTGGATCCTCGAGCTCGACCGCGGCCGCGCCTACCCGTACGAGGGCAACTACTCCACGTACCTGGAGACCAAGCAGTCCCGGCTGAAGGTCGAGGGGCAGAAGGACGCCAAGCTGCGCAAGCGGCTGCAGGACGAGCTGGAATGGGTGCGCTCCAACGCCAAGGGCCGCCAGGCGAAGAGCAAGGCGCGGCTGGCCCGCTACGAGGAGATGGCGCTCGAGGCGGAGAAGACCCGCAAGCTGGACCTGGACGAGATCCAGATCCCGCCGGGGCCCCGGCTCGGCACCGTCGTGGTCGACGTCCAGGCGCTGTCGAAGGGCTTCGGGGACCGGCTGCTCATCGACGACCTGTCGTTCTCGTTGCCCCGCAACGGGATCGTCGGCGTCATCGGCCCGAACGGCGTCGGCAAGACCACGCTGTTCAAGATGATCATCGGCGAGGAGGCCCCGGACGACGGCTCGATCAAGGTCGGTGAGACGGTGCGGACGGCCTACGTCGACCAGACCCGGGCGGGCATCGACCCGAAGAAGACGCTCTGGGAGGTCGTTTCCGACGGGCTGGACTGGATCAAGGTCGGCCAGGTCGAGATGCCCTCGCGGGCGTACGTCAGCGCCTTCGGCTTCAAGGGCCCGGACCAGCAGAAGCCGGCCGGCGTCCTGTCCGGTGGGGAGCGCAACCGCCTCAACCTCGCGCTGACGCTGAAGCAGGGCGGAAACCTGCTGCTTCTCGACGAGCCGACCAACGACCTCGACGTGGAGACCCTCGGCAGCCTGGAGAACGCGCTGCTGGAGTTCCCCGGCTGCGCCGTCGTCGTCTCGCACGACCGCTGGTTCCTCGACCGGGTGGCGACGCACATCCTGGCCTACGAAGGCGACTCGCAGTGGTTCTGGTTCGAGGGCAACTTCGAGTCCTACGAGAAGAACAAGGTGGAGCGGCTCGGTCCCGAGGCGGCCCGGCCGCACCGCGCGACCTACCGCAAGCTCACCCGCGGCTGACCCTTCTCCCGTTCTGCATCAAGGGACCCTTGAGGTGAATAGATCGCCGTGCGGCGCCCTTCATCAGCGGTCAGGCGGCACGATCCGGCGCGCAACCTCACCGGCGGGTCGGGAGTGTGTGAAGGTGACGAGCACCTGAGGCGCGGAGGGCGGCGATGGAGGGACACCGCGGACTTCGACGCCTTCCACCTCGGGTCCCGCTCCCGCCTCCTCCACCGCATGTACGCCATGTCCGGCGACCTCGAGGTCGCGCAGGACAACGTCGACGCGGTGCTCGGCCCCTGCCCGGTGTCGTTGGCCGACGACGGTCAGACGTCGTACTTGCGCGGGTACGTGGTGGACTCCACCGGGGGGCGCGGCGTGGAGAAGGCGGTAAGCCAGGTCGTGCAGATGGGCTCGGCTGCGGAGGCTGAGGCTGCGCTGCGGACCGCTGCGGACGGCGTCCGCGCGTGCTGGGGCCCGACCGCCGTACTCGTCAGGGCCGACGCCCGGGACGAGGCGGTCGTACTTCACGGCACATCCGCCGACGGGTCCGGCTCGAGCGCGCAGGCCCTGGTCATGGTCCGGCTCGGGTCCGACCTGGCGTTGTTCGCGGTCTCCCTCGAGGACCGCGACGTGCTGCCCTACCTGGACGCCCTGGCGACGAGCCTGCCGACGCAGCTCGAGACTGTCCTGGTGCTGTCCGGGGGCCAGGCGTGGGTGACCTCCCCGGCCGAGCTGCAGGGCGAGTGGGCGCCCGTGGTCCTGCGCGGCGACGACGTGACCCGGCTCGAGGACATGAGCGGTCGGCCGGTTCTCGTCACCTTCACGGCCGACGAGGAGTGGTGGGGCAGCGACGGCTGCAACCGGACCTGGGGGCCGTTGGCGGCCGGCCCGCAGGGTGGGTTCACGGCGACCCCTGAGGGCACGACGCTTGTCGGGTGCCCGGACCGCGTGCTCAACGCCAACGTCGAGGTGGTCACCGAGGCCAGCGCGCCTGGGTCCACGGCGGCGCGGGTCCGTCGCGGCGCCTGGTCCTGCTCGACACGGACGACGTGGTGCTCGGTGTCTACGCGCCGGCCGGGCCGTGAAGGGCGCCTCACGGCGGTCTATTCGCCTCAAGGGACCCTTGATGCAGGAGGGGGTGGGGTGAACCAGACCGCGGTCTCGGGGGGCAGCACCCGTGGGTCGTCCACCGGGCCGCTGCTCAGGACGGCGTCGCCGAGCGCCGGCAGCGCTGCCGGGCTGGAGCCGAAGTTGACCGCACAGGTCAGGGCCGGCGTGCCGTCGACACGGTCGCGGGCCAGGACGACGAGGCGGGGGTCGCCGGCGTCGACCCAGCGCAGCTGCTCGCCCAAGCCGCCGAGCAGCTGACGACGCAGCCGCACCGCGGCGCGCACCATCGACAGCGTCGACGCCGGGTCGGCGGCCTGCGCCTGGACGGAGAGGGCTGGGGCAGCCAGGGCACCGATCCGGGCGGGCCGAAGCCGAACGGCGGTGCGGTGCCGGACCAGGGGATCGGCACCCGGCACCCGTCCCGGCCGCGGGCGGTGCGCCCCGACCGCTCCCAGATGGGGTCCTGCAGCACCTCCTCGGGCAGGTCGGTCACCTCGGGCAGCCCGAGCTCCTCGCCCTGGTAGAGGTAGGCCGATCCGGGTAGGGCCAGCATCAGCAGCAGCGACGCCCGGGCCCGGCGCAGCCCGCTGCCGGGACGTCCGGGGTCGGCGTAACGCGTCACGGGGCGCCAGACGTCGTGGTTGGACAGCACCCAGGTGGTGGGGGCACCCAGAGCCGCGACCTCGCGCATCGACAGGTCGACCACCTCCCGCACCGCCTGCGCCGTCCACGGCGCGAACAGCCAGCGGAAGTTGAACGCCTGGTGCAGCTCGTCCGGCCGGGTGTACATCGCGAGCCGGTGCAGGTTCCCCAGCCACACCTCGCCCACGGTCATCCGGTCGCCGGGGTAGGAGTCCAGCACCTGGCGCCAGCCCCGGTAGATCTCGTGGACGCCGTCCTGGTCCCACATCGGCATCGGCGGCGCAGCCGGGTCGACGGTGAGGAAGCGCTGCAGCTCCGCGGCGTCCGGCAACGAGGGGTCCTTCACCAGCCCGTGCGCGACGTCGATCCGGAAGCCGTCGACGCCCCGGTCCAGCCAGAACCGCAGGATGTCGAGGAACTCCGCGACGACGGCCGGATGCGACCAGTCGAAGTCCGGCTGCTCGGGGGTGAACAGGTGCAGGTACCACTCCCCGGGGGAGCCGTCCGCCTCGGTGACCCGCGTCCAGGCCCGGCCGCCGAAGGCGCCCAGCCAGTCGTTGGGCGGCTCCTCCCCGCCAGGCCCCCTGCCCGGACGGAAGACGAACCGCGCCCGCTCCGCCGATCCCGGCCCGGCGGCCAGCGCGGCCTGGAACCACGGGTGCTGGTCCGAGCAGTGGTTGGGGACGATGTCGACGACCAGGCGCAGCCCCGCGGCGTGCGTGGCGGTGACCAGGTCGTCGAAGTCGGCGAGGGTCCCGTACCGCGGGTCCACGTCGCGGTAGTCGGCCACGTCGTATCCCCCGTCGGCCAGCGGCGACGGGTAGAACGGGGTCAGCCACAGCGCGTCCACGCCGAGGTCGGCGAGGTAGGGCAGCCGGCTGCGGACGCCGGCGAGGTCGCCCTCGCCGTCGCCGTCCGCGTCGGCGAACGAGCGGACGTACACCTGGTAGACGACGGCCTCGCGCCACCACTCCGCGCTCATGTGCTCGTCCCTGTCGGCTCGTCGAAGGTGTTCACCATGCTGTCGGCGGCCATGACCAGGTAGTCCCACAGCTGCCGCTCGAGGTCCGGGGGCAGCCCCAGCTCGTCGACCCCCACGCGCATGTGCGCGAGCCAGCGGTCACGGGCCACCGGCCCCACCGGGAACGGCGCGTGGCGCAGCCGCAGCCGGGGGTGCCCGCGCAGGTCCGAGTAGGTGCGGGGCCCGCCCCAGTACTGCTCGAGGAACATGAGCAGCCGCTCCTCGGCCGGTCCCAGGTCCGCCTCCGGGTACATCGGGCGCAGCACCGGGTCGGTCGCCACGCCCTGGTAGAAGCGGTGCACCAGCCGGCGGAACGTCTCGTGGCCACCCATCGCCTCGTACGGCGTCGTGGGTGCCGGGGGCTCGGCGGGGACGTCGCGGGAACCGTCGCTCACGCGACGAATCCTGGCAGACCCTCCGCGTCCCCAGCACGGTGTGCGGCCAGCCCCACCAGGGGCTGCGCGGCCCCGCCCTCCCGGTCCAGCCGCTCCGCCGTCCGGGCGATGCGGCGCACCATGCTGCCGAAGACGATGCCGTGGAACGGCGCAATGGACCACCAGTAGAGCTGGCCGGCCAGCCCGTGCGGGTGGAACACCGCCCGCTGGTGGTACGTCGTGGGGTCGGTGCGCACCCCCAGCTCGAGCCAGGCCAGACCGGGCAGCCGCATCTCGGCCCGCAGCCGCAGCAACTCACCGGGCAGCAGCTCCTCGACGCGCCAGAAGTCCAGTGACTCGCCGACGCGCAGGTGGTCGGGGTCGCGGCGCCCGCGGCGCAGCCCGACCCCGCCGACCGCGCGGTCCAGCCAGCCCCGCGCCGCCCAGGCCAGCGGGAAGGAGTACCAGCCGCGGTCGCCGCCGATGCCCTCGATGACCCGCCACACCGCGGCGGGGGACGCCGCGACGACCCGCTCGCGAGTGTCGAGGTAGAGCGACCCGCCGGCCCACTCGGGGTCGCTCGGCAGGGGGTCGCTGGGGGCACCCGGGACCGAGGCGTTGGACCACCGGGTGACCACGTCCGCCTCCTTGACCCGCTGCAGCGCCAGCGCCACCGCGCGGTCGAACCCGAGCAGCCCCTCCGGCGGCGGTGGGACGTAGCGGTCGAGGTCGTGCTCGTGGCACACCACCTCGTTGCGCAGCGACTCGACCAGCGGGCGGGCGATCCCGCTGGGGACCGGGGTCACCACACCCACCCAGTGGGCCGCCAGCCACGGGGAGAGCCGCGGCACCGGCAGGATGAGCCGCCGCGGCAGCCGGGCCACCTGCGCGTACCGCTGCATCATCTCCGCGTAGGTGAGGACGTCGGGGCCACCGATGTCGAAGGCGCGGTTGACGTCGGGCGGCAGGGTGGCGCTGCCGACGAGGTACCGCAGCACGTCGCGGATGGCGATCGGCTGGATCCGGGAGCGCACCCAGGTGGGCGTGACCATCACCGGCAGCCGCTCGGTGAGGTAGCGCAGCATCTCGAAGGAGGCGGACCCACTGCCGAGGATGACCGCCGCCCGCAGCACGGCGGTCGGCACCCCCGAGGCGAGCAGGATCTCGCCGACCTCCGCCCGGGAGCGCAGGTGCGGCGACAGCATGCCGCCCGCGGGTGACAGCCCGCCGAGGTAGACGATGCGGCCCACGCCTGCCGCTGCCGCCGCGGCACCGAAGACCCGGGCGGCATCGCGGTCGCGGTGCTCGAACGCCGTGTCGCCGAGGGCGTGGACGAGGTAGTAGGCCACCGCGACACCCTCGAGGGCGGCGGCGGCAGCAGCCGGGTCGGCGACGTCACCGACCGCCACTTCCACGCGGTCCGACCAGGGCAGGCCACGCAGGCGGTCGGCGGAGCGGGACAGCACGCGCACCCGGTAGCCGGCCGCGAGCAGCTCGGGCACCAGCCGCCCGCCGACGTAGCCGCTGGCGCCGGTGACGAGGACCAGCGCGGACATGTCCTGCAGTCTCCCGTCCGGGACCGACGGGCGCACCTCGGGGGTCACCCCGAGGCGGTCGGGGCGGACGGGCTGGCGATCCCGGCCCGCTCGAACGCGGCCACGGCACGCACGCGCAGCTCGCGGGCCACGGCGAGGTTCTCCCCGGGTGCCGTGCGCACCAGCGCCCGCACCGTCACGGCCGCCGCCGTCATCGACTCGACCGCGACGGTGGGCTGCTCGTCGAGCACGACCGCCGCCCAGCGCTCGTCGTGCGTGAGCTCCTCGGCGGTGGTCCGGAGCACGGCGGTGACCCGTTCGAGGTCCTCGGTGTACGGCACCGGGATGTCGACCGTGGCCACGCCGAACCCCTGGCTGCGGTTCCCGACCGCCGTGATCGAGCCGTTGGGCACGTACCAGACGACGCCGTTGGCGTCGCGCAGCCGGGTCACCCGCAGGCCGACGTCCTCGACGGTGCCGACGGCGTCACCGACGTCGACGACGTCCCCGACGCCGTACTGGTCCTCGAGGATCATGAAGATCCCGGTGATGAAGTCCTTCACCAGGCTCTGGGCGCCGAAGCCGATCGCGATGCCGACGACGCCGGCGCTGGCGATCAGGGGTGCCACGGCGACGCCGAGCCGGGCGAGGATCACCACGGCCGCACCGCCGAGGACGACGAACGAGGCGATGCTGCGCAGCAGTCCGGCGACCGTGTCGGCGCGCAGCCGGCTGCGCTCGAGCGCCTGGTCGGCGTCGGAGTCCCCCCGCAGGATCCGCTGCCGGGCCAGCGTGCGGGCGAACGAGTTGTCCGTCAGGGCGCGTACCCCGCGGCCGATCAGCCGGTGCGTGGCCCAGCGCAGCACGAACGCCACCACGAGGACGAGGGCGACGTACAGCGGGACGCCGAGCAGCCAGTCCAGCACCGAGTCCCCCGCGGCCGTGCCCTCACCGGAGGTGGGCGCCGGAGTGGCGGAGGCGAGCGACAGCACGGAGCGAGCCTAGCCAGCGGACGCCGTCAGGCGCCGAGGTCGAGGCCGGTCCACGCCGCGGTGAACGCCAGGGTGTCCGCGGACAGGTCGACGGACCTGCTGACCGCGCGGGCGCCGTGACCGGCGTCGGCCTCGCGGCGCAGCAGCACCGGCCGTGGCGACGACGTCGCGTGCTGCAGGGCGGCGCACATCTTGCGGGCGTGCATCGGGTCGACCCTCGTGTCGTGGTCGAAGACCGTGAAGAGCACGGCCGGGTAGGCGACGCCCTCGGCCACGTGGTGGTAGGGGGAGTAGGACAGCAGCCAGCCGAGCTGCTCGGGGTCCTCCGCCGTGCCGTACTCGACCTTCCAGGTGGCGCCCAGGCTGAACCGCTCGAAGCGCACCATGTCGAGCAGGGGGGCGCTGCAGACCACCGCGGCGTACAGGTCGGGTCGCTGCACGAGCGCGGCGCCGACGAGCAGCCCGCCGTTGGACCCGCCGGAGATCGCCAGCCGGTCGGTCGTCGTCCAGCCCGCGTCGACCAGCCACTCGGCGGCGGCGTGGAAGTCGTCGAAGACGTTCTGCTTGTTGCCCAGCATGCCGGCCCGGTGCCACTCCTCGCCCTCTTCGCCGCCGCCACGCAGGTTCGCGATCGCGTAGACGCCGCCGGCCTCGACCCAGGCCAGGACCGTCGCCGAGAAGGCGGGGCTGAGCGGCAGCCCGAAACCGCCGTAGCCGTAGAGGATCGTCGGCCGGGCGCTGTCCGGTGACTCGGCGGAGGAGAGCACGAACATCCGCACCGGCGTTCCGTCGGCCGAGGTGTAGGTGACCTGCCGGGCGTGCACGGCCGGGACCGCCACGCTGCCCGGCGCGGTGGCCCACACCGTCGTCGTGCCGGTGCGCGCGTCGTAGTGCTGCACGGTCGAGGGCGTGGTGTGGTCGGTGTAGCCGAACCACGCCTCGTGCCCGCCCTCGGGCCGCTCGGTGACACCGCCCACCGACCCCAGGCCGGGCAGCGGGACCTCGCCGAGCCGCTCGCCGGTCGCCAGGTCGTGGACCGTGAGCTCCGAGACCGCGTGCCGGGTCCACGACGCGACCAGCACCGGCCGGGTCAGCTCGGCACCGTCGAGCAGGGCGAAGCCGTCGAGGACGGCGACCGGGTCCTCGGGCACGAGGTCCTGCCAGTGCTCGTACTCCGGCTGCTCGGGACCGGTCACCGCCAGCCGGCCGCGGGGGGCGTCCCGGTCGGTGTACACGTACAGCCGACCGTCCCGGCCGAACTCCAGCCCGGTCTGCGCGTCGACGTCGACCTGCACCGGACGCAGGTCGGGGGCCTCGGGCGGGGACGCCGTCAGGTCGGCGACCCACAGGTCGTTGCGCGGCGCGGTGCCCTCGGCCGCCGACACCTGCAGCCAGCGCCCGTCGCGGGAGACCCCGACCCCGTAGTACTCGGTGGGCTTGCGGCCCTCCCCGAACACCAGGACGTCGTCGGCGGGGTCGGTGCCCAGCCGGTGCAGCCAGACCCGGCGGTGGAACTGCTCCTCGCCGGCCGGGACGAGGTCCGGAGCCAGCCGGCGCACGTAGTAGAACGCCGCCCCACCGGGCAGCCACGCGATGGGGGAGTACCGGGCCCGGTCGATGGGGCCGTCGACCTCGCCGCCGGTGACCACGTCCATGACCCGGACGACGGACTCCTCGGTGCCGCCCTCGGAGAGCTGGTAGGCCAGCAGGTGGCCCTCCTTCGACGGCTGCCAGGCGTCGAGCGTCGTCAGCCCCTCGGGGTCGAGCGCCATCGGGTCGACGAGGACCCGCTCCGTGCCGTCGGGGTCGACGGTGAGCAGCACCGCGTGCTCCTGCTCGGCGGTGCGCCGCATGAAGAACTGCCGCTCACCGCGCCACACCGGCGCCGACACCACACCGGCGCCGAGCAGCTCGCGGATGCGGGCCCGGAGCCGGTCCCGGCCCGGCCAGGTGTCGCGCTCGGCGACGAACAGCTGGTCCTGCGCGGCGGACCACTCGGCGGTCTCCGGGGCCTCGGCGTCCTCGAGCCAGCGGTACGGGTCGGCGACCCGGTGGCCGTGGAGGTCCTCGACGAGGTCGAGACGACGGGCTGGCGGGGAGGGTCGACGGCTCATGGCGGGGCCCACCCTATGCGGGGCGGTCCGGCCAGCCGTGGATCACAGCCGCGTCGGCGCGGGCGGCAGGTCCTGGTACTGCGGCGGCCGCTTCTCCGCCTTCGCCGCGAACGACTCCATGAGGTCGGCCGGCTTGAACGCGCCGGACTGCCAGGCTGCCACGTGGGCCAGGCCGTCCACCACCGCGTGGTCGCGGGCGTGCACGAGCATTTCCTTGCAGCCCCAGACCGCCAGCGGGCTGTGGGCGGCGATCTCCGCGGCGATCGCGGTGACGCCGGCGAGCAGCGCCTCGTGGTCGGGGAAGACCTCGTTGACCAGGCCGACCTCGTACGCCCGGGCGGCTGGCATCCGCCGACCCGTGTAGACCAGCTCCCGGGCCACGCCGTCCGGGATGATCTTGGGCAGCCGCTGCAGGGTGCCGACGTCCGCGGTCATGCCGATGTTCGTCTCCTGGACGACGAAGAAGGCGTCCTGGGTGGCGTAGCGCATGTCGCACGCCGTCACCAGGTCCACCGCACCGCCGATGCAGCCGCCCTGGACGGCGGCCAGCACCGGCATCCGGACCTGCTCCAGGGTGGTGAGGGCGTCCTGCAGGCGGCGCACGAGGATCGAGAGGTTGGCGCCCGCCCGACCCGGCTCGCCCTGGTCGGCGAGCGCGCCCCCGGTGAAGACCGACAGGTCCATGCCGGCGCTGAAGTGCTTGCCGGTCGAGGAGAGGACGACGGCGCGCACCTCCCCGCTGTCGCTGAGCCCCTGGACGATCTCGGGCAGCTCGCGCCAGAACTCGGGGACCATGGAGTTGAGCTCGTCCGGCCGGGACAGCCGAACCTGCGCGACCTTGTCCTGGACGTCGACGTCGAAGCAGCGGTAGGCCATGGGCTCAGGCTACGAGGCGCGTCGCCGCCCCCGGCGAGGTGGGGGACTCGTAGGGTGCGGCCCATGAGCGAGCTGCACGACCTCACCGCCCTGGAGCAGGCCGCCGCCGTCCGCCGTCGGGAGGTGTCGCCGGTCGAGCTGGCGGAGCACTACCTGGCCCGCATCGACCGACTCGCGGACGACCTCGGCGCGTTCATCACCGTCACGCCCGAGCTGGCCCTCGAGCAGGCCCGGGCCGCGGAGGACGCGGTGCGCCGGGCCGACGACCCGGCGGACCTGCCCGTGCTGCACGGGCTCCCGGTCCCGGTGAAGGACCTCAACTTCGTTGCCGGGGTCCGCTGCACCCTCGGCTCGCTCACCTACGACCTCGTGCCGTTCGGCGACGACAACGTCGTCCAGGCCCTACGGGCCGGGTCGTTGGCGTTCACCGGCAAGACGAACACCCCGGAGTTCGGCCTGCCCTGCTACACCGAGAACGCGGTGGCCCCCCCGGCCCGGACGCCGTGGGACCGCTCCCGGTCCGCGGGCGGCTCCAGCGGCGGGGCCGCGGCGGCCGTGGCCGGCGGGCTGGCGCCGGTCGCCCACGGCAGCGACGGTGGCGGCTCGGTGCGCATCCCGGCCAGCGTCTGTGGGCTGGTCGGCATCAAGCCCAGCCGCGGCCGGATCAGCAACGGCCCGCTGCGCGACCCGGTCGGCGACCTGGTCACCAACGGCCCCCTCGCCCGCACCGTCGCGGACGCGGCCGCGCTGCTCGACGTCATGGCGGGCCCCTTCCCCGGCGACCCCTACGTCGCCCTGCCGCTGCCGCCGGGTGAGACCTTCCTCGACCACGCCACGCGGGACCCGGGCCGGCTGCGTATCGGCCGCTACCGCACCCCGGTGATCGCCTCGACCGAGGTCCATCCCGAGTGCGTCGCGGCCTTCGAGGAGTCCTCGCAGCTGCTCGCCGACCTCGGGCACGAGGTGGTCGACGTCGACCCGCCGTTCGGGCCGGAGCTGGTGCCGATGTTCGAGGTGCTCTGGTCGGTCC
>JALOLN010000083.1 GCA_025455945.1 Actinomycetes bacterium | reverse complement strand
GCTGCTACGGACCTACGCCCGGACCGTCGCGCAGCTGCCGTCCACCACGGTGGCCTCCGCGCAGCCGGTCGTCGTCTACGGCCAGCGCGGTGTCGTCGACGCGCGGGTCTCCACCGCCCGCGGCCCGGTCGCCGGTGCCCCGGTGCGGCTGGAGGCGCTACCGTACGGCGCCCGGACCTGGATGGGGATAGCGAACGGTGTGACCGACGCCCGGGGGTACGTGCGCCTCACGGCGGCGCCGAGCCGCAACGCCAGCTACCGCGTGGTGGCGCTCGCCGGGTGGGACCGGCTGGCCTCGGTGAGCGCACCGGTGGCCAGCGTCGTCCGACCGGCGCTCACGTCGTCCTTCAGCCCCACGTCGGTCCGGGCCGGGGGCCTGGTCAGGGTCACCGGAGGTGCCGCGCCGGCGGTCGCGGGCACCCGGGTGCAGCTCGTGCGGGTCACCGGGTCGGGCTCGACGGTGCAGTACAGCATCGCGGCCCAGGGCCTGGTCGGCGCCGACGGCCGGTACAGCATGGCCTTCCTTCCGTCGCGGGGGACGTTCACCTACCAGGTGAGGGTCCTCGCGACGGCCTATGCGAGCTTCGCCTACGGCCCCGCCGTGCTCGTCCGCGCGTACTGAGGCCGCGGCGATCCGGTTCGGGGCGCTCGGCCACCAGCCGACGGGCCTCCTCGAGGTAGCCCGCCAGTGCCTCCTCCGGCGCCGTCTCCCGGTGCGCGGGGTAGCGCAGCACGCCGTCGGCGTCGTAGGAGACGTCACGCAGCCGCAGCGGTGGCTCCACCGGACCGGAGCGGTGCCGCCACAGCCCGGTCGCCGGGTCGAAGAGGTAGTCGGTGAGCAGACGGTGGCCGTGGTCGGCGACCAGGGCCACCGCCTCGACGACGTAGCGGAAGACCGGCTCGCTGATGAAGTAGTTGAAGTTGACGCGCACCCAGCCCGGCTTGATGCCCTCGCAGCCATGGGTGATCTCGCGCTCGTACTCGTGCGAGCGCTCGACGTCGATGCCCAGCAGACGGTGCCCGTAGGGGCCCGCGCAGGAGCAGCCCCCGCGCGCCTGGATGCCGAAGAGGTCGTTGAGCAGCGCGACGACGAGGTTGTGGTGCAGGTACCGGCCGCCCGGACGGCGGACCAGGAAGGACACGATCGACAGCCGGTCGGCGTCGGGGTTGCCCAGCACCTGGATGTCCGGGTGCGCCGACCAGGCCGCCAGCGCCCGGCGCAGGTAGTCCGTCTCGTGGGCCCGGATCACGTCGACGCCCACGGCCTGCTTGAGCTGGAAGACCAGGCCGGCCCGGATCGACTCGACGATCGCCGGGGTGCCGCCCTCCTCCCGGTGGACGGGGTCGGCGAGGTAGACGTGGTCGTCGGGGTTGACGTAGGCGACCGTGCCGCCGCCGACGACGTCCGGGACCCGGTTGGTGAGCAGCTCGCGGCGGACGACGAGGACCCCCGGCGTGCCCGGACCGCCGATGAACTTGTGCGGGGAGAGGACGAGGGCGTCCTTGTAGGCGAGCGGGTGCCCCGCCGAGCGCGGGTTCATCTCGATGTCGACGTAGGGCCCGGCGGCGGCGAAGTCCCAGAAGGCCAGCGCCCCGTGCTCGTGCAGCAGCGCCGAGATGCGGTGCGTGTCGCTGACGATCCCGGTGACGTTGGAGGCCGCGGAGAACGAGGCGATGCGCAGCGGGCGGTGGGCGTGGCGTCGCAGCTCCTCGGCCAGCAGGTCGACGTCGATGTGCCCGTCGGAGTCCTCGGGGATCCGGACGACGTCGGCGACGGACTCCCGCCAGGGCAGCTCGTTGCTGTGGTGCTCGAACGGTCCGACGAAGACCACCGGGCGCTCGTCGGGCGGGATGTGCTGCTCGAGGTGGTGGCGGTCCTCCAGCGCCGACGGCAGCCGCAGCCCCAGGATCCCCACCAGCCGGTCGATCGCACCGGTCGAGCCGGAGCCGCAGAAGACCACGCAGGTGGAGTCGTCGCCGTTGACCGCCTCGTGGATGATCCGCCGGGCGTCCTCGCGCAGCCGGGTGGTCTGCAGCCCCGTGCCGCTGGACTCGGTGTGGGTGTTGGCGTAGCGGGGGAGCACCTCGTCGCGGATGAAGTCCTCGACGAACGTCAGCGCCCGGCCGCTGGCGGTGTAGTCCGCGTAGGTCACCCGACGGGGGCCGTAGGGGCCGGGGACCACCTGGTCGTCGCCGATGACGCCGGCCCGGATGCGGGCCAGGAGCGGCGGCTCGGGCAGGTCGGGGGAGCGGGGTGGAATGGTCAGCGGCACCCTCCGAGCCTACGGCGGCAGGTGGGGGAGCACCTCGACGCCGGCCTGGCGCAGCTCGTCCAGCGCCCGGTCGGTCGTCGCGGGCGCCACCCCGGCCGTCAGGGGGAGCAGCACCCGGGTAGCGAAGCCGTCCGCGGCGGCGTCCAGGGCGGTGGCGCGCACGCAGTAGTCCGTGGCGATGCCGACGACGTCGACGGCGGTGACGGCGTGGTCCCGCAGCCAGGCGCCCAGACCCGTCCCGTGGACGTCGGCACCCTCGAAGCCGGAGTAGGCGGCCTCGTGCGCGCCCTTGTCGAAGACGTCGTCGAGCAGCTCGGCCGCCAGGTCCGGATGCAGCTCGGCGCCCCAGGTGCCCGCGACGCAGTGCACCGGCCAGGAGCCGACGTAGTCGGGCTGCTCGCTGAAGTGGTCCCCCGGGTCGACGTGGCGGTCGCGGGTGGCGACGACGTGGGCGTAGCCCTCGGCCGCGGGTGACCGGAGCAGGTCCGTGATGGCGGCGGCCACCGCCGCCCCGCCGGGGACGGCCAGCGAGCCGCCCTCGCAGAAGTCGTTCTGGACGTCGACGACGAGCAGCGCGCGTCGGGTCATCCGGCAGCCTCCTCGAAGACGGTGGGGATCGCCGGGCCGCCGCGCTGCAACTGGTGGGCGGTGGCGGGCAGCTCGGCCAGGGCGGTCACGTGCCGCGCCCGGGCCGCCGCGAGCGGCTCCCGGCCGACGACCACCCCGCTGCGGACCAGCGGGACGTGCAGCGGGCGGTCGGTGGTGCTCACCGCGTCGTCCGGGGGCCGGCCGACGCGCACGACCTCGGCGACCGCCGTGCCGTCCGGGTCGCGGCGCCGCAGCGCCCACTTGCGGCCGGCATGGCCGGGCTTGCCGATGGACCGCTTGGCGACCGGCCGGCCGTCGACCTCGACGAGCTTGTAGACCAGCCCTGCGGTCGGGGCACCGGAGCCGGTGACGAGCGCGGTGCCGACGCCGTACCCGTCCACCGGCGCCGCGGCCAGCGCGGCGATCGCGTACTCGTCGAGGTCGCTGGTGACGATGATGCGGGTGCCGGCGGCGCCGAGGGCGTCGAGCTGGGCCCGGGTCGCACGGGCCAGCTCGAGGAGGTCCCCCGAGTCCAGCCGGACGGCGCCGAGCCCGGTGCCGGCCACCTCGATCGCGGTGCGCACCGCCGTCGCGACGTCGAAGGTGTCGACCAGCAGGGTCGTGCCCGGCCCCAGCGCGGCCACCTGGGCCTCGAACGCGGCCCGCTCGCTGTCGTGCACCAGGGTGAAGGCGTGCGCGCTCGTGCCCGCGCTGGGGATGCCGTGCCGGCGGGCCGCCTCGAGGTTGGAGGTGCTGGCGAACCCGGTGAGGAACGCGGCCCGGGCCGCGGCGACGGCCGACTGCTCGTGGGTGCGCCGCGACCCCATCTCGATGCAGGAACGCCCGGCCGCGGCGGTGGTCATGCGCGACGCGGCCGAGGCCACGGCGCTGTCGTGGTTGAGCACCGACAGCACCAGCGTCTCCAGCAGCACCGCCTCGGCGAAGGTCCCCTCGACGACGAGGATCGGGGAGCCGGGGAAGAAGCACTCGCCCTCCGCGTGGCCGCGGACGTCGCCGCCGAACCGGTAGTCCGCGAGGTACTGAAGCGTCGCGTCGTCCACCACGCGGCGCGCCCCGAGGTCGGCGAGCTCGGCGGCGCCGAACCGGAAGTCCTCGATCAGGTCGAGCAGGCGGCCGGTCCCGGCGACCACCCCGTAGCGCCGTCCCTCCGGCAGGCGCCGGGTGAACACCTCGAAGACGGTGCGACGCGACGCCGTGCCGGCCCGCAGGGCGGCGTCCAGCATGGTCAGCTCGTAGTGGTCGGTGAGCAGCGCCGTGGACCCCCTGCCGGGCTCCCCGACCGCCCGCCCGCTGGACGCCGTCACGGCACGAGCGTAGGACGCCGCGTGCCACCATGGGGGGCGTGAGCGTCGCTCCCGTCGAGCTGGACCGGCCCGAGTCCGCCGAGGAGCTCCGCACGGACCGGCCGTGGATCACCCTGGTCTGGAACGACCCCATCAACCTGATGTCGTACGTGACGTTCGTCTTCCAGCAGTACTTCGGGTATCCGAAGGAGAAGGCCGAGCGGCTCATGCTCGACGTCCATCACAGGGGCCGGGCGGTGGTGTCGAGCGGGACCCGTGAGGAGATGGAACGCGACGTCGCCGCCATGCACGGGTACGGCCTGTGGGCCACGCTGCAGAAGGACGACTGAGTGCGGCCCGGGTTCCACCGCTCCCGCGGCCGCGTCGTCCTGCGGCTGCGGCCGGGCGAGGCCGCCGTGCTCGGCAGCCTGCTGCACGAGCTGCTGGACCTGCTGGCCGAGCCCGAGCCGACGGACCGCGACCCGCTCGAGGCGCTGGTGGGCATCGGCACGCACACCGACCCGCCCGACGACCCGGTGCTCGCCCGGCTGTTCCCCAGCGCCTACGCCGACGACGCCGTGGCGGCGGGGGAGTTCCGCCGCTACACCGAGCCCGAGCTGCGGGGCGCCAAGCGGGCGCAGGCCGGCACCGCGCTCGGGACGCTGCCGCGGGCGGTGGCCGACCGCGGGGCCACGCTGTCCCGGGCCGAGTGCTCGTCCTGGCTGCTGACGCTGAACGACCTGCGGCTGGCCCTGGGCACCCGCCTGGACGTCAGCGAGGACTGGGTCGCGGAGTACGAGGCGCTGCCCCAGGACGCCCCGGCGCGGCTGGCCCTGGAGGTGTACGACTGGCTGGCGTGGCTGCAGGGCACCCTCATCGAGCTCCTGTCAGGGTGAGGGGGCTTACCCTGGGTGGCCGTGACGGACGCGCCCATCGGGATCCTCGACAGCGGGGTCGGTGGGCTCACCGTCGCCCGGGCGGTCCTCGACCAGCTCCCGCACGAGCCGATTCTCTATCTCGGTGACACCGCCCGCGGCCCGTACGGGCCCCGGCCGATCGCCGAGGTCCGCCGGTTCGCGCTGGAGATCATGGACTACCTCGTGGACGAGGGCGTCAAGGCCCTCGTCATCGCCTGCAACAGCGCCAGCGCCGCCGTGCTCCGCGACGCCCGGGAGCGCTACGCCGTGCCGGTCGTCGAGGTCGTGCACCCGGCGGTGCGGCGCGCGGTCCGGGCCACCCGCAGCGGACGGGTCGGCGTCATCGGCACCGTCGCCACCGTCACCAGCGGAGCGTACGAGGACGCGTTCGCGGCGGCGCCCCACCTGGCGCTGACCGTGCAGGCGTGCCCGCGGTTCGTGGAGTTCGTCGAGGCCGGCGTCACCGGAGGTTCCGAGCTGCTCGCGGTGGCGCACGAGTACCTCGACCCCGTCCTGGCCGCGGGCGTCGACACCATCGTGCTCGGCTGCACGCACTACCCGCTGCTCACCGGCGTGCTCTCGTACGTCGCGGGGGAGGACGTCACCCTCGTGTCCAGTGCCGAGGAGACCGCGAAGGACGTCTACCGCGTGCTCGCCTCGCACGGCCTGCTGCGCCCCGACGGCGGCCCCGAGCCGGTGCACCGCTTCGTCGCGACGGGCGACCCGGAGCAGTTCGCCCGCCTCGGCCGGCGCTTCCTCGGGCCGGAGATCGGCCCGGTCGAGGCGGCCCGGGTGCCCGCGTCGGCGCTCGAGGGAGCGGTCCGGTGAAGCTCACCGTCGTCGGCTGCTCAGGCTCCTACCCGGGACCCACGTCGGCCGCGTCGGCCTACCTCGTCGAGCACGACGGGTTCCGCCTCGTCGTTGACCTCGGCAACGGCGCCCTCGGCCCGCTGCAGCGCTACGTCGACCCGGCCGAGGTCGACGCGGTGCTCCTCAGCCACCTGCACGTCGACCACTGCATCGACGTGTGCTCGTACTACGTCGCCCTGCAGTACCGCCCCGGGGGCTTCGACGGGCTGTCGATCCCCGTCCACGGCCCGGCGGGCGCCGGTCCGCACCTGGCCCGGGCGTACGGGACGCCGGACGCCGAGGCGAACCTGCAGCGGGTCTTCGACTTCCGGACGCTGGACGCCGGCGTCGGCGAGATCGGCCCGTTCCGGGTTACCACCGCCCGCATGGCCCACCCGGTGCCGTGCTTCGGGGTGCGGCTGGAGGCGGACGGTGTCGTGCTGGCGTACAGCGCCGACACCGCACCCACCGACGCCCTCGTCCACCTGGCCGAGGGCGCCGACCTCCTGCTCGCCGAGGCCTCGTTCCTGGACGGGGACGACAACCCGCCGGGGCTGCACCTCACCGGGCGGGAGGCGGGCGAGCACGCCGCGCGTGCCGGGGTGGGCCGGCTGGTCGTCACGCACGTGCCGCCGTGGCACGACCCGCAGCGCGCGCTGGCCGAGGCGCAGGGCGCGTTCGCCGGCCCGGTCGAGCTGGCAGCGCCGGGGGCGACCCACTCGTGGTGAGCCGGCGGCGCCGCGCCCGGTAGCCTCGCCGGCATGCCCCGCGCCGACGGCCGTGACCCGGCCCAGCTCCGTCCCGTCCGCCTCACCCGAGGGTGGCTCGACCATGCCGAGGGCTCGGTGCTCGTGGAGTTCGGCCGGACGCGGGTGCTGTGCGCGGCGTCGTTCACCGCGGGGGTGCCGCGCTGGCGCAAGGGCAGCGGCCTCGGCTGGGTGACCGCCGAGTACGCGATGCTGCCCCGCTCCACCAACACCCGCTCGGACCGGGAGTCGGTGCGCGGCCGGATCGGCGGCCGGACCCACGAGATCTCCCGCCTCGTCGGGCGGTCCCTGCGTGCCGTCGTCGACGACAAGGCGCTCGGCGAGAACACCGTGGTGATGGACTGCGACGTGCTGCAGGCCGACGGCGGCACCCGGACGGCGGCGATCACCGGCGCCTACGTCGCCCTGGCCGACGCCGTGGCCTGGGCCCAGGAGCGCGGCCTGGTCAAGCCCGACGCCGAGCCGGTCATCGGGACCGTGGCCGCGGTCAGCGTCGGCGTCGTGGACGGCGTCCCGCTGCTCGACCTGTGCTACGAGGAGGACGTCCGCGCCGAGACCGACATGAACGTGGTCGTCACCGGTGACGGCCGGTTCGTCGAGGTGCAGGGCACGGCCGAGGGCGTGCCCTTCGACCGCACCGAGCTCGACGCACTGCTCGACCTCGCCGTGCGCGGCTGCGCGGACCTGTCCCGGCTGCAGCGTCAGGCCCTCCTCGGATGACCGGACGCCGGGTCGTCCTGGCGACCCGCAACCCGCACAAGGTCGCCGAGCTGCGCCGGATCCTCGCCACGGCGGGTCTGGACGTCGAGCTCGTCGGCGCCGACGCCTTCCCCGGGCTGGCCGACGTCCCCGAGACGGGGACCACGTTCGCCGAGAACGCCCTCATCAAGGCGCATGCGGTGGCTGCGGCGACCGGGCTGCCGGCCGTCGCCGACGACAGCGGCCTGTGCGTCGACGTCCTGGGTGGCATGCCGGGGGTGTTCTCGGCCCGCTGGTCCGGCCGGCACGGCGACGACCGGGGCAACCTCGACCTCCTCCTGGCGCAGCTGTCCGACGTGCCCGACGACCGGCGCAGCGCCCACTTCGCCTGCGCGGCCGCGCTGGCGCTGCCCGGCGGTGCCGAGCGTGTCGTCGAGGGCCGGCTGTCGGGGGCGCTGGTGCGGGCGCCACGGGGCGACGGGGGGTTCGGCTACGACCCGGTGTTCGTCCCGGACGGCGACACCCGGACGACGGCGGAGATGTCGCCGGCGGAGAAGGACGCGATCAGCCACCGCGGGCGCGCCTTCCGCGCCCTCGTCCCCGTCGTCCGGGACCTGCTCGGGTCTCTCGACCCTGCCGGGGGCCCGGTCACCTGAGCACAGTGGGGGATGGAGGCCAGTCGCGGCCCCGAGGAGGCAGACATGTACGCCAGGGTGATCCACGCGAGCGTCGTCCCGGGCAAGGCCGACCAGGCGATCGCCACCTTCCGGGACGAGATCGTCCCCATCATCAAGGAGAAGCCCGGCTACCTGGGGACCGCCATCTTCGTCGACCGGGAGAAGGGCGACGCCGAGACCGTCAGCCTGTGGGAGACCCGGGAGGCGGCCGAGGCCACCGGGCCCGGCACCGACTACCTCACCAAGGTGGTCGGCATGCTGCACCAGTACCTCGCCAACCGCGAGTACCGGCACTGGGAGGTCGGCTACTTCGACCGGCCGTGAGGCCGATGGGTGCGGGAGGGGGGAGTCGAACCCCCACGCCCGAAGGCACAGGTTCCTAAGACCTGCGTGGCTGCCGTTACACCACTCCCGCTGGGCCGGTCCGCTCGGTCAGCCTAGCCACCATGCGGCCGGGCCCCTCGTAGGCTGTCCGCGACCTGCAGCGGGAGGCTGGCGTGGCCGTGGCGGCGAGCGACCTGCTGCCCGACCGTGCGGTGCCTGGATTCCGGCAGCTCCGGCGCTACCAGCGCGCCTGGCTGCGCGGTGACGTCCTCGCGGGGGTGACGGTCGCCGCCTACGCGGTGCCGCAGGTGATGGCCTACGCGGGCGTGGCCGGCCTGCCCCCGGTGGTGGGGCTGTACGCGATCCTGCCGCCGCTGGCGATCTACGCGTTCGTCGGCACCTCGCGGCAGCTGTCCGTCGGGCCGGAGTCCACCACCGCCCTGCTGGCGGCCACCACGGTGGCACCGTTGGCGCTGGGCGACCCGAACCGCTATGCGGCGCTGTCCGCGG
>JALOLN010000082.1 GCA_025455945.1 Actinomycetes bacterium | reverse complement strand
CCCCTGGGGGGGGATGTCGGACTCGAAGAACTCCGGGGCGCCGTCCGCCCTCGTCTCGTTGCCGTACGCGGCGACGATGCCGTAGCCGTGGGTGTAGACGGTGTGGTCGTTGGCCCAGTTGCGCTGGCCCGGCTGCAGGCCCTCGAGATCGAGCTCACGCACCGCCACGACGCTGTCGCGGACCTGGGTGCCGCCCTCCTGCGCCAAGGGGTAGCGGTCCACGTCGAGGGGGTCCTCGAAGACGTAGAACCCGCGGATCTGCTGCAGGGCCTTGAACGCGGGGGCGACCACCGCCGGGTCCAGCAGGCGGATGTTCTCGACCGTCGGCCGGTCCCCCTCGAGCGCCCCCGGCTCGGGGATGCCCGTGGCGTCGTAGTCGGCGACCTGGGCGTCGGCAAGCCGGTACGCCGTGCGGGTGGCGTCGATGTTGCGCTGGATGTACGGCGCCTCCTTGACCGGCTCGCTGGGCTTGACCTGGAACTGCTGGACGACGGCGGGGTAGATCCCGCCCAGGATGACGGCGCTGAGCACGAGGAGGCCGAACCCGATCCCCGGCGCCAGCCAGTTCCGGGTCACGACGGTGGCGAAGAACAGGACCGCGCTGATCAGTGCGATCCACACGAGGATGTTCTTCGCCGGGAGCACAGCGTTGATGTCGGTGTAGGTGGCGCCGCTGATCCGCGGGCTGTCCTTGACGACCAGCTCGTAGCGGTCGAACCAGTAGGCGACCGCCTTCAGCAGCACGAAGAGCCCGAGCAGGATCGCGATCTGGACCCGCGCGGCCGGCGTGGTCTTCTCCCCCGGCGACTGCAGGCGCAGCCCGCCGTACAGGTAGTGCGTGACGACCGCCGCGACCAGCGACATCAGCACGACCGCGAAGGCGAACGCCACGAGGAAGTCCCAGAAGGGCAGCCGGAACGCGAAGAAGGACAGGTCGACCCCGAACTGCGCGTCGACGCTCCCGAACGGCTGCGAGTTGCGGAAGAGCAGCCAGGAGCGCCACTCGGCTGCGGCGGACGCGCCGGCGAGCAGGCCCAGCCCACCGAGCACGGCCAGGACGACGATCCGGCGGTAGGGGTCGATGGCCACGCGGTAGCGGTCCAGGCTCTGCTGCTCGGGCGACAGCCCCCGAAACGCCGGGCGGTACCGGTAGGCCAGCCAGATGCTGGCCCCGACCGCCAGGACCATCACCAGCCCGAACAGCGCGAACAGCGCCACCCGGGTGCCGATCTGCGTCGTGAACACGTCGCTGAAGCCCACCGACCGGTACCACAGCAGGTCGGTGTAGAAGCCGGCGAAGACGAGGAAGCCGAGGGCCAGCAGGCCGAGGACCAGGACGACGGCGAGCAGCGTGCGGCCCCGGGTGCTCGGCGGGGCGGCCACGGGCCCGCTCCGTCGAGGGCCGTCCGGGTCTGGTGGCAGGTCGAAGCTCACCCCAGCAACCTACCTACCGTTCCGGCCGCCGGCACCGGGGTGGTCCCGGTGCGGTTGGATTCGACCCATGGCCGACCTGCTGCCGGACGTCGTCCGCGAGATCGAGGCCCACGTCGCCGAGGGCGGCTGGGACCAGCCCGCCCGACTGTTCGCGCTCGTGGACACCGCGGAGCTGATCACCCGCGAGCCGCAGCTGGCACCGGCGCTCGGCGCGGCCGGCGGGATCACGCCCCTGGAGCAGGAGGAGCTGCCGGACTACGCCAGCCTCGAGGAGCTGCTCGCCGGCCTGGCCTGGCCGGAGGACGTCGCCGGTGCCGCCGTCGTCGTCGAGCGGGTGATCCTTCCCCCCGGAGCGGAGGCGGCGCTGCCGGCCGACGAGGCCGAGGCCCTGCGCGTCCTGAGCGAGCACCCGGACCGGCAGGAGGTGCGGCTCGCGGTCGCCGTCCTGCGCGACGGGTCCCGGCACGCGGCGCTGCGGCTGCGCAGCCACGACGCCGACGCCGACGTCCTGCACGGCCCGGACCTCGTCCCAGGGCTGGCCGACTCGCTGGCAGCGACGCTCGAGCCCTGACGTCAGCAGGCGGGGACGTCGGTGCGCCCCGCGCGGAGCGTCGCGAGGGCGTCCAGGGCGGTGTCGAGAGAGGTCACCCGGACCAGCCGCACCCCGTCGACGCCGCTGGCGCGGGCGTCCGCGCAGTTGCCCGCAGGCACGAGGAAGACCGTGGCGCCGGCGTCGCGCGCCCCGGCCAGCTTCTGCTGGACGCCGCCGATGGCCCCCACCAGCCCCTCAGCGTCGATGGTCCCGGTCCCGGCGACGTGCGCCCCGCCGGTCTCCTGGACGGCGGTGAGCCGGTCCACGATCCCCAGCGAGAACATCAGCCCGGCGCTGGGGCCGCCCACGTCCTCCAGCGTGATGTCCACCTCCACCGGCGAGTCGTAGCTCACCCCCAGGACGACGCCGATGCGGGCCTGCGCCGGGTCGTCGTCGGCCGCCGCGGCGGTGATGCGCGCCACGCCGGCCCGGTCGTCCCGTTCGTACCCGACGACGACCGCGTCCCCCGGGCTGCGGCGGTCCACCTGGGCCTTGACCTCCGCGGGGGTGTCCACCGCGACCCCGTCGACGGTGCGGATGCGGTCCCCGCGCTCCAGCACGGTGGCACTCGGACCGTCGGGGTCCACCCGGGAGACGACGACGGTGTCGGTCACCGGCAGTCCGAGCTGCCGCAGCGCGGCGATCTCCGCGGCGTCCTGGGAGCTCGCCATCTCCGCGGCGCCCTCCTGGTCGACCTGGTCCGCGGTGGTGCCCGCCGGGTAGAGCAGCTCCGTGGGGACGACGGCGGCGTCGGGGTCCAGCCCGGCGCGCAGGGCGTCGACGAGCGACACCCGGCTGCGCGGGCCGCCGCTCTCCGACACGGTCGTGAGGTCCAGCCGCCCGGTGGTCGGGTACGTCGGCGCCCCGGTCACACTGATCACCGGCGTGTCCCCGACCGAACCGAGGGTGTCGAAGACCGGCCCGGGGCTGAGGATCACGTACGGCACCGGGAGAACCACCGCAGCGAAGAGCGCGGCACCGACCAGGACCCCCGCCAGGAGCTGTGGGCCGCTGCGATCAGCCATCCGCGGCGGCCTGGTCCCGCGCGGCGTCGGCCGGGGGGCCGCTACGCCGCGGCGGGGCCAGCGGACGCTCCATCGCGGCCCGGAACCGGGCCCGCTCCTCCAGGGAGTCGTGGGGGTCGACGGGCGGGCGGGGCCGGGCGCGGAAGGACAGCCACCCGACCGCGACCAGCGTCGCCACGATCGGGATCAACCACCAGGCGAGTGCCTGCATGCCCACCTCCCCCGTCGAGGGTAGCCGCCGTCAGCACTCGGCCCCGACCCACTCCTCGCTGCCGTCGGCGAAGGTCTGGTGCTTCCAGATGGGCACCTCGTGCTTGACCGCGTCGATGAGGGCGCGGCCGACGTCGAACGCCGGCCCGCGGTGCCCGCAGGCCACCGCCACGACCACGGCGAGGTCCCCGACGGCGAGGTCGCCGAGCCGGTGCACCGCGGCCACGGCCACGACGCCGGGCGTCCGGGCGGACTCGGCGGCCACGCGGGCCAGCTGGTCGGCGGCACTGGGGTGGGCGGAGTAGGCCAGCCGCGCGACCGGCCGGCCGCCGTCCTCGTCGCGCACGGACCCGACGAACACCGCCGTCCCCCCGGCCGCCGGGTCCGCGACGGCCTCGAGCACCTCGCCGACGGACAGGGGCGACTCCCGCAGCCCCACCAGCCGTACCCGGTCCACGAGGGGGGAGTCTGGCATCTCAGCCGCCCCGGCGCTGCCGCCGCACCTGCCGCACGACGGCGGCGGTGCTCAGGACGGCGACCGTCGTCCCCGCCGCGCCGAGGGCGGCCTCCCGGGCCGGCATCCGCCGACCGCCCACCGCGAACCGGCCCCGGACGTCCTCGAGGAGCACCTGCAGCGCGGCGCTGTTGTCGAAAGCCGGCCGCCACCCCGCGGCGCGCAGCCGGGCCGAGGACACCACCCAGGGCCAGGACGAGTAGGCCAGGTCGCTGGCCGGTGCAGCGGTCACGCCGATCCGGTGCAGACGCTCGGCCGTCGCAGTGGCCACCCGGCTGGGCAGCTCGATGCGGCCCAGCCCGACGTGCTCTTCCACCTGCTCCTGGGTGAGGTAGCCCGCACAGCCGACCGTCAGCACCTCGCCGGCGACCCGGCCGAGGGCCGACCAGGCGACTGCGGACGCCACGTCGTCGACGTGCGCGAACTGCCATAAGGGGCGCGTGTCCTTGACCACGAGCAGCCGGGGGGCGGCGAAGTGCCGGGTCCGGAAGGTGTCCACCCCCGGGCCGACCACGAGGGCCGGACGCACCACCGTCACCGTCAGCCCGGGGTGCAGCTCGCGGGCCCGTGCGACCAGTTCCTCCACCTCGAGCAGGTCCCCGGCGACCGAGTCGTCAGGCGCGGCCAGCAGCGGCGCGTCCTCGTCCAGGGGCACCGGGTTGTCCGGGCGGGCGCCGTAGACCATCGCGCTGGTGACCACGACCACGCGGGGGACCCCGGCCGCTGCGGCCGCGGTGAGCGCGGTCTGGCAGGCCCGGACCCGACGGACGGCCCGCCCCTGCCGGTCCTCGTCCCCCGCCGTCTCGGCCGCGGGGTGCACGAGGACGTCGAGGCCGCCCAGCCGCCGCACCAGGTCCGGGTGCGCCGGGTCCCCGACCCGCCAGGTCACCCCCGGGACGTCGCCGCGCCGGACGTCAAGGCCGACCACCCGGGCCCCGTCGGCGACCAGGTGGGTGGCGAGCGCCCGGCCGAGTCCGGAGCCGGCGTAGACGACGCCGATGCTCGGGCCCGCAGCGCTGCGCCGTGAGCGAACCGTCGCCGGAGCCGGGCGGTCCTGCCGTCCGCCGCGGCTACGGTGGACGCCGGGAGCGACGCCCTCGACGGGCTGCTCGGCGTGGTCGTCGGTCCCCATGACCCGCCCATCCTGCCCGAGGTGTCCCGTGAGCGATCTCCCCTTCGGCTTCGGCCCGCCCGGCGAGGGCGACGACGACGGCCCCGGCGGTCCGGGCGCGCCGCAGGACCCGTTCGCCGCCCTGTTCGGCGCCGGCGGCACCCAGGACATCGGCGCGGCCCTCCAGCAGCTCGGCCGGCTGCTGTCCAACCCCGGCCCCGGGCCGGTGAACTGGGACCTCGCCCGCGACGTCGCCCGGCAGGCCGTGGCCGCCGCGGGCGACGCGTCGGTGTCGGCAGCGGACGCCCGGGCGGTCGAGGACGCCGTGCGCCTGGCCGAGGTCTGGCTCGACCCGGTCACCGCCCTGCCGGCCGGGACCAGCGGGGCCGTGGCCTGGAGCCGGGCGGAGTGGGTCGAGGGCACCCTGGCCTCCTGGCGGCGCCTCGTCGACCCGGTCGCGGAGACGGTCGTGACGGCCACGACGACCGCGGTGCCCGAGGAGATGCGGGCCATGGCCGGACCGATGCTCGGGATGGTCCGGCAGCTCGGCGGGGCCATGTTCGGCACTCAGGTGGGCCAGGCCCTGGGGCTGCTCGCCGGGGAGGTCGTGGGGGCCGCGGACGTCGGCCTGCCGCTGGGTCCGGCCGAGCGGGCGGTGCTGCTGCCGGCGAACGTCGCGGCCTTCGGCGCCGGGCTCGGCGTCCCCGCCGACGAGGTCCGCCTCTACCTCGCCCTGCGCGAGTGCGCCCACCAGCGGCTGTTCGCCCACGTGTCCTGGCTGCCGGCGGCGCTGTTCGGCGCGGTCGAGGACTACGCCCGGGGCATCTCCGTCGACACCGCGCGCATCGAGGAGGTCATGCAGTCGATCGACCCCCAGCGCCCCGAGGCGATCCAGGAGGCGTTGGCGTCCGGGCTGTTCGAGCCCCACGACACCCCCGAGCAGCAGGTGGCGCTGTCCCGGCTCGAGACCCTGCTCGCCCTCGTCGAAGGCTGGGTGGACGCCGTCGTGACCGACGCCGCGGGCGCGCTGCCCTCGGCCGTGGCACTGCGCGAGACCGTCCGCCGCGCGCGGGCGACCGGAGGCCCGGCAGAGCAGACCTTCGCCACGCTCGTCGGCCTGGAGCTGCGACCCCGTCGGCTGCGTGACGCGGCCGAGCTGTGGGCCCAGCTGCGGCTGGCCCGCGGGGTGGACGGCCGGGACGCCGTGTGGGAGCACCCGGACCTGCTGCCGACCGCGGACGACCTCGACGACCCCCAGTCGTTCGTGGCCCGCACCCCGCTGGACCTGTCGGCGCTGGAGTCCGCGGGCGAGGCCCCGCCGGAGCCGCCCGCGGCCACCGACCCTCCGACGTGACCGGGGCGCTGCACGCCGACGCCCTGAGGGTGCTCGCGGCCCTGGTGCCGGACGACCCCGGCCAGGAGGCGCTGCGGCGGCAGTTCCTCGCCTACCTGCGGGCCCACCCGGACGCCGGGTGGCGCAGCTGCGCCCCGGACCACCTCACCGCCAGCGCCCTGGTGCTGCACGCCGACCGGACCGCCGTCCTGCTCGGCCTGCACCGCAAGGTGGGCCGCTGGCTGCAGTTCGGCGGCCACCTCGAGCCGACGGACCGCACCCTCGCCGGCACCGCCCTGCGTGAGGCGACGGAGGAGAGCGGCGTCGCCGGCCTGGCGCTGGTGGGCGACCGTCCGGTCCGCCTGGACGCCCACCCCGCCCCCTGCGATCCCGGGCGGGTGGAGCGCCACCTCGACGTCCAGTACCTCGCGGTGGCGCCCCCCGGCGCCAGCCCCAGCACGAGCACGGAGTCCCACGACGTCCGCTGGTTCGCCGTCGACGACCTGCCCGCCGGCACCGACCCCTCGGTGCGGGCGCTGGTGGCCGCGGCCCGGCGCACGGCCGGCTGAGGGCAGGATGACCCCGTGGACGTGATCGAGGTGCTGCTGCCCGGCGTCGGGGTGCGCTACGAGTTCGTGACCGCCGAGGGAGCCCGGGTGGGCGTCGTCTCCTACCGCGACGGCCGCTTCGAGTTCGTCCGCTACGGCATCGCCGACCCCGACGCCTGCGAGACCCTCGCCGTGCTGACCCGTGAGGAGGCGGACACCGTGGCGGAGATCCTCGGCGCCCCTCGGATCACGGAGCGCTTCGCCGACCTCACACGGGAGGTCCCCGGGCTGGCCGCGGCGACCGTGGCCGTCCCGGCCGGGTCGCGGTTCGATGGAGCCCCGCTGGGCGCCACGCAGGCCCGCACCCGGACCGGCGCGTCGATCGTCGCCGTCGTCCGCGCGGACGACGTCATCGCCTCCCCCGGCCCACAGGAGGTGTTGCGCGGCGGAGACTCCCTCGTCGTCATCGGCACCGCGACCGGCATCGAGGCCGTCCGCAGGATCGTCGCCGGCTGACACCATGGACGAGGTCGGGCAGTTCCTCGTCGAGCTGGGCCTGCTCCTCGTCCTCCTCGGGGTGCTGGGCACGTTCGGACGACGCCTGGGGCTGTCCCCGGTCCCGTTGTTCCTCCTCGCCGGGCTCTTCCTGGGCAACGGGGGGCTGGCTGACGTCGACGCCACCGAGCCCTTCGTGACCGCGACGGCCGAGGTCGGGGTCCTGCTGCTGCTGCTCCTGCTCGGCCTGGAGTTCTCCGCCGCGGAGTTCTCGGCCGCGATGCGGCGGCACGCGCCCAGCGGGCTGGTCGACCTGGTCCTCAACGCCGTACCGGGGTACCTCGCCGGTGTCCTGCTGGGCCTGGCGTGGCCGGCCTGCCTCGCCCTCGCCGGCGTCACGTGGGTCTCGTCCTCGGGCATCGCCGCGCGACTGCTCAGCGACCTGCGTCGCACCGGGTACCGGGAGACCCCGGCCGTGCTGTCCGTGCTCGTGCTGGAAGACGTCGCGATGGCGCTGTACCTGCCGATCCTCGCCGTCCTGCTCACCGGCGGCGGCGCCGACCGGGCGATCTTGGGGGCCATCGCGGCCGTCTCCGTGGTCGTGTTCGTGCTCGTTGCCGCCTACCGCTTCGGGGAGCCGCTCGGGCGGCTGCTGGGCCACGAGGACGACGAGCAGGTCCTGCTGCGGGTGCTCGGCCTCACCCTGCTCGTGGCCGGCCTGACCCACTGGGTGGGGGCTTCGGCGGCCGTGGGCGCGTTCCTCGTCGGCCTGGCCATCCCCGGCGAGACGGCCCGGCGGGCCCGGCGGGTCCTGACCCCGCTGAGGGACCTGTTCGCCGCGATCTTCTTCCTGTCCTTCGGGCTGCAGGTGGCCCCGGCCGACATCGTCCCGGTCCTGCCGACGGCGGCGCTGCTGGCCCTCGTCGGCGCGGGCACCAAGGTGGTCACCGGCTGGTATGCCGCCGGGCGGGACGGCGTCGGCGTGCGCGGGCGCGCCCGGGCCGGAGCGACGCTCGTGGCCCGCGGGGAGTTCTCGGTGGTT
>JALOLN010000297.1 GCA_025455945.1 Actinomycetes bacterium | reverse complement strand
CCGCTGGAGGGAGAGGACGAGGCAGCCGTCGACGGCGTTGGCACCACCGGACAGCCCGGTCCCCGCGCCGCGCGGGACGACGGGGACCCGGTGCGTGTGTGCGGCGGCCAGCACGGCGGCGACCTGCTCCGTCGTCCGCGGAAGGACGGCGGCCAGCGGGGTCCCTGCGGGCGTCCCGGTCGAGGTGTCCGCCCGGTAGGACGCCAGACGGTCGGGGTCGGTCACCACGGCGCCATCAGGCAGGACGGCGGCCAGCCGGGCCAGGACGGCGTCCGCCGCGCTCACCCCCGCACCCTATTGCCCCCTGGCATCAAGGGTCCCTTGATGCCAATAGATCGAGGTCTGGCGCCCATCACGGGTGAGCCCGGCGCCTGGCGCCCGGGGATGAAGGGCGCCGCATGGCGGTCTACTCGCCACAAGGGTCCCTGATGCGGAAGAGGCGTGCGGAGAGGGTGGGTGGGGAGGGTGCCTATGGGAGGGCGGCGACGAGGTCCGCGACGGGACGGCGCCGCCCGGTGTAGAAGGGCAGCTCCTCGCGCACGTGCAGCCGAGCCCGGGACGCCCGCAGGTCGCGCATGAGGTCGACGATGCGGTGCAGCTCGTCGGACTCGAAGGCCAGGATCCACTCGTAGTCGCCGAGAGCGAACGACGCCACGGTGTTGGCCCGGACGTCGGGGTACGCCCGCCCCATCTGGCCGTGCTCGGCGAGCATCGCCCGCCGCTCCTCCTCGGGCAGGACGTACCACTCGTACGAGCGCACGAAGGGGTACACGCACGCGTACCCGCGCGGCTCCTCCTCGGCCAGGAACGCCGGCACGTGGCTGCGGTTGAACTCCGCCGGCCGGTGCAGCGCGAGCACCGACCACACCGGGCTGCAGGCCCGGCCGAGCGCCGTCCGGCGCAGCCGCTGGTAGGCCTCCTGCAGGTCCTCGGCTGACGACGCGTGCCACCACACCATGAAGTCGGCGTCGGCCCGCAGCCCTGCCACGTCGTAGAAGCCACGGACGACGACGTCCCTCTCCGCCAGCTCGTCGACCAGGCCGTCGACCTCGCTGGCGACGCCTTCGCGGGCTTGGTCCGCCAGCGGACGCTCGACGCGGAAGACCGACCACATCGTGTACCGGATGACCTGGTTCAGGTCACGGGCCTTCGGCCTGCCGGGAGTCGCTGCCATTCCCCCATTGTCGCCGCTCCGCGAGGTCACGCAGCACGCGTGCGACCGCCGCGTCCGCCGACGCCACGCACGCCGGCACGCCGACACCGTCGTAGGCCGCACCGCACACCGCCAGGCCGGTCAGCTCGGCGACGGCGCGACGGATCCGGGTCACCCGGTCGAGGTGGCCGACGGCGTACTGCGGCAGGCCGCCCCCCCAACGGGTGACCCGCCAGTCCAGCGGCGCGTCCACGATGTCGGTGGCTGTCTCCAGGTCGGCCTGGGCCCACCAGGCGAGGTCCTCGTCGGTGTGCTGCAGGTCCTGCTCCTCGCCGTGCCGCCCCACGGACAGCCGGACCACGACGACACCGGGGTCGGCCGCCTCGAGCCAGGCCCACTTCCGCGACGAGTACGTCGCCGCCTTGACGAACCGCTCCTCGACCGGCGGCACGAGGAACCCGGTGCCGGCCAGCGGGCGGGTGACGGCGTCCCGCGGGAAGGCCAGCGTCACGAGCGCGACGCTGGCGTACTCAATGGCGGCCAGGTCCGTCGCCGCGCTCGGCGCGACGTCCCGCAGCAGCCGGCTGGCGGGGGGCGCCGGCACGGCCAGCACCACGGCGTCGGCGAACAGCACCTCCGGGGACCGGGTCGGACCGATGACGACCCGCCAGCCACCCGGGCTGCGCCGCAGCTCGCGCACGGTCGCGCCGGTCCGCACCTCGGCCCGCGACGCGGCGGCCACCGCAGCCGGGAGTCGGCCCAGCCCGCCGCGCAGCGAGGCGAACACCGGGGCGCGCTCGGCGTTGCCCCGGGCACCGGCCCCGAGCACCTGCTGCACGCCCTTGAGCAGGGAGCGCTCGACCCGGATCGCGCCGGACAGCTGCGGGATCGTCGCGTCGAGGGACAACTCGTCGGCGTGCCCGGCGTACACCCCGCCCAGGACCGGCTCGACGAGTCGGTCGAGGACCTCACGGCCGAGCCGGGCGGAGACGAACCGGCCCACCGAGACGTCCCCGGACACGGGGGTGCGGGGCAGCACGTGGTCAAGCGGGATCCGGGCCAACCCGGGCAGCGTGATCGTTCCGCTGGCGGCGAGCGCCCGCAGGTCGCCGGGGATCCCCATCAGCTGGCCGGCGGGCATCGGCCGCAGCCGGTCCCGGGTCCACAGCGTGGCCCCCTGCACCGCCGGGTGGACGACGTCGTCGCCCAGACCGACCGCCCGGGTGAGCGCGACCGCCTCGGACCGCCGCACCAGCAACGCCTCCGCACCCTCGTCCACGGGCAGGCCGGCGACCTCCGACACCCGCAGCTTGCCCCCGACGACCGGCCCGGCCTCCAGCACGGTCACACGAACCGCACCGGCGGCCCGCTGGCCGAGGAACCAGGCAGCGGCCAGCCCGGCGATGCCGCCGCCGACGACGACGACGTGCGGCACAGGACCGGTGCTCACGGAGCAAGCCTGGCACGTCCGACGCGCCGGAACCGTGTGACCGCGCTCACGCGTCGAAGCAGTGCCCGGGAGCACCGGCTCCCAGCCCGACGGAGGGACGTGAGCGGCCATGCCAG
>JALOLN010000081.1 GCA_025455945.1 Actinomycetes bacterium | reverse complement strand
CGAGCCGCTGCCGACATCGAAGATGAACATGTCCCGCGCCGGGTTCCCGACCTCGACCAAGATGCTGCCGGATGCCTGAGCGCGCGTCGGCGGCGGATTCCCGCTGCCCAGGACCGTCACCCGGATCTCACCGTCCCTGATCGGCTCCGCGCCAGGGACGTACACCTCCGCGTACGGCTCCACCGGATGCCCGATGATCGGGGTCGTCGCGACCGCCTTCGTGCCGCCCATGAATGCCAGATCCGTGTACGCATTCGACAAGACCTGAGCCATCGCGGTGTCCCTTCTCCCGTGAACTCGGTGCCACCGGCACTAACTCGAACCCTAGTCGCGATCACGCCATCGAGCCACGTCGCATTCCTGCTGCGAGCAGAAGCGCCGATAGCGCTCGCATCCACGCGCCGCTAGCCGGTGGCTGGTGGCTCTTCGTCCGATTCACTGAGGACGTCGCCTCCGATGGTCATCGCGGTGGCCAGGGCCTGGGTGAGTTGGGTGTCTCGGTCGGTGCGCGCGTGCAGGTAGACCAGCGCGGCGGCCGGGGTGACGTGTCCGAGTCTGGCCATCAGCTCCGGGAGGGTGGCGCCGGCTTCGGCGGCGAAGACCTGGGCGACGTGCCGTAGGTCGTGGAAGCGCACCTGCGGCACCCCGGCCGTGGCGCAGGCGCGTCGCCAGGTCGCTCCGAGGTTGGACCGGGCTGGGGTCGTGCCGGTGCCGGTGGCGAACAGCAACGCGGTGGCCTCGGTGAGTGGGTCGGGCAAGGTGACGGTCCGGACCGAGGATGGGGTCTTCGGCACGTCGACCCGGACCTGGCCGGTGTCGGCGCGCCGTACCGCCTTGCGGACCCTCACCCGGGCCGGGCTGGCGGCCAGGTCGAGGTCGGCGCGGGTCAAGGCGAGCAGCTCGCCTTGACGCAGCCCCGACCACGCCGCCATCAGTACAAGCCCCCGATACCGGGGCGGCATCGCGGCCGCCGCCGCCGAGACCTGGGCGGGTGACAGCAACCGGTCAGTGACCGGTCGGGACCGGCCGACCCCCCGGCGCGGCGTCCCGGCGCTGGAGATCGTGCAAGGGTTCGCCCGCAACAGCCCGTCCCCGACGGCGGTGCTCAGCACCGCGCGGAGCGGCCGGTAGGCCTGCGCCTGCCTGGCCGCCCCATCCCGGACCGACGCAGCACTCCCCTGCCTACCCCTGGCGCGTAGCTCGACCCGCCGACGCTCGGCGTCCGCCGCGAGGCGCTCCCCGAGCTGGTGGTGCCAACGCCGCACCGCCGAGGGCGACAACGACCCCACGGCGCAGCGACCCAGAGTGGGCTCGACGCAGGTGCGCAGGAGTCCTCGATAGCCGCTCCTTCGTCGACTCCCGTGCGGTGGGGTGCTCCTCGATCCACCGCGCCACGTACGCGGCCACCGAGGGTGATGCGGCCGGCTTGTCCGGCGCCTGCCACGTTCCGCGGACCAGGTCGGCGTGCTGGACGTTCACCCACAGCGCGGCATCGGTGCGGGTCGGGAACATCGCCGGCGCCGACACATACCGGCCCTGCGGACCGGTCACCCGAGCCCGGAACCGTCCCGACGGCAGCCGCTCCACGGTTCCCAACGCCCGGCGTGAGCGGCTGCGGCCGTCGGCTGCCCGCTGCCGAAGGCTCCGATGTTCGTCGGCGCTTTGCACACCTGCTGACATGAGATCCGTCGTCCCTGGAACCGGTGAGGCTGCGGAACCAGCCGAAGGCTGGTCATCCCTCCCGTCCAGCGAAGTGACCGGATACCTGTCGTCGTCCATGACGCGGATCGTGGGATCTGTCATCGCCGAGTCCTCCTTGGTGACCGTGAGAGACCCCTGCTCCTCCCACGAGGCCTCCACGAGGAGGTGTGCACACCAACCCAGAACATGAGGCACTGCAGGTCAGCGACTTAGCCGCCGACGACGCACACCCTCCCTTCCAAGCTGGCTACGCGGGTTCGATTCCCGTCACCCGCTCTCGTCGCCGGTCTCGGAAGGTCGATCGGTCCAGATCGGCCTCCTCGAGGTCGTCGGCATCCATCGGGTCCTTGCCGGTCGTCGGGTCCTTGCCGGTCGTCGGGTCGAGCAGCCCCCGGTGATCGACGTCGGTCTGATCAGACAACGCCCGGGCGACCTCGTCGAGGTCGGCTTGGTCCAGCGTCAAACACACCGCGAGGGCAGGTCCGCCAGTCCCAGCCCAGCCCGACCCCAGCGGAGAGTCGGGCGGGCGCCCCGGACCGTGTGCGTTGCACCGTCGTGGGCCCGGTGGCCTGTCACCAGTACTCGGGGCTGTCCAGCGCCGGGACGCATCCGCCGGGTCCGGCGAGGGGTTGCAGGTCCCGCTCGGTCAACGACTGCCCCAACCAGCCGTGCGGGAATGACAACGGCAGCGGCGCTCGTGCGACGTCCTCGGTGATCTGGCGGAACCCGACCTTGGAGTAATAGGCCGGATCGCCATAGGTGAGCACCACATCGACACCTCTACCGCGCAGCTGCTTCAGCCCGTAGGTCAGCAGCTGCTGCCCGATCCCCTCGCCCTGCCGGTCCGTTCGGACCGCAACCGGGGCCAGCACGAACACGATGCGTTCGTCCTGCTCGTAACGCAGACGGGAGAAGACGATGCAGCCGACCAGCGTCGGGCCTTCCTGCGCACAGCAGACGACCACGTCGCCATCCGGTGTCGTGCCGAGCAGGCCCGTCACCAGCCGGGCGATGCTCGCGCCCTCCTCGGTGCCCTCCGACGCGGTGAACGTCGAGGCACACAGGTCGATGATCTGCCGTTCCCGACCCGCCTGCCCCGTCGAGAACTGCATCGCGCACCTCCTGAGGTGAGCATCTCCGTGCGGCAGTGACGATGCGACGACCGACTGTGCACTCGCCCTCGTGTCGGCACGCTGCAGACTCCGAGCGCCGTCGATCGGACGAGCGTACTCACCCCCGCAGCGGCAGATCGAGCCGCCAGGTCGGCCGTGGGGGTTCGACCCACGTCACCCGCTCCCCGACGTCTCGACCACCCAGAAGACCGCACCGGCCGGGTCCACCAGCCCCGCCATCCGGCCGTACGGGGTGTCGAACACGGGCGCCAGGACGGCGCCGCCGGCGTCCCCGGCCGCCGCAGCGGCGCTCCCGGCGTCGGCGACCCCGAAGTACACCAGCCAGTGCGAGGGCATGCCTGGGATCCCCATCATCCCGCCGATGCCGCCGAGCGGGGTCTGCGCAACTTCGGCGAGCGCGAACGTCGCGTAGTCCGGGCCGGCCATCGGGACCGCCTCGCTGTGATAGCCGAAGACGGCGGTGTAGAAGGCACGGGCGGCGTCCGGGTCGGAGGAGCGCAGGTCCTCCCAGGTGAGTCCACCGGGCTCGTTGACGACGCCGGCCCCGACGTGCGTGCCGGCCTGCCACACCCCGAAGACCGCGCCGGAGGGGTCGGCCGCGACCAGCATGCGGCCGAGCGGACCGACGTCGCCGGGCGGCAGCAGCACCGTGCCCCCAGCGGCCACGACGGCGGCGGCGGAGGCATCCGCGTCGTCGCTGGCCAGGTACAGCGTCCAGGCGGCGGGGGCGCCGTCCTGCATGGTGGGTCCGATGCCGGCTGCGGCGGTGCCACGCACCTGAGCGATGGCGTACCCGCCGTACTCGGCCTCGGTGTCGGCGTAGGACCAGCCCAGCACGGAGGCGTAGAACGCCTTGGCCGCCGCGACGTCGGGAACGGTGAGATCCACCCAGCAGGGCACGCCGGCGGGCCACGGGGAGGTTCGGATGCTCATCCCGGCATCCTCTCAGCCGGCGTGGTGTCCAAGCCCCGCAGCGACGGCAGCAGGTCCACGACTGCTGCCGTGACCACCATGGCGGCCGCGAGCGCGAGGAACACCGCGCGGACACCAAACGACACCACCGCCACCCCCGCGAGCAGCTGACCCAGCGGCGGCGCGGCGTAGAACAGCGCCTGCTGGACCCCGTACACGCGGCCGTGCTGGTCGGCCGGGAAGCGGTCCTGGACCAGCGCGTTGAGCAGCGGGCTCATCGGCCCCCAGGCCAGGCCGAGCAGGAAGGCCGCGCCGAGCATGACCGGGGTCGGGGGCAGCAGTGCCATCGGCAGGTAGGCGACGCACGCGGCGCTGAGGAAAACCGTCGAGATCCGGTACCTGCTCATCCGCGCGGCCAGCCAGCCGTAGCCGAACGAGCCGACCATGCCGCCCGCGGCCAGTGCGCTGAGCACGAGGCCGAACCCACCCGGCTGGTCCTGCGCCTCGAAGTGGACCGGGAGCAGCACGCTCTCCGTCGGCAGGTAGATGAGGGACAGCACCGCCACCGCGAGGGTCAGGATCCACACCGGCCGGTCCGCGACCAGGGCGCGCAGCCCACCGACGGCGAACGACCACACCGAGCCTCGGGTGTCCGCTGGCTCCCCGCCGTCGTCCGTCCGGGCCCGGTTGGGGACGCCGAGCGCCCACACGGCTGCCGCCGCCACCAGGAACGCCACACCGGCGACCCACATCGTCTGCACGGCGCCCACGGTGGCGATCGTCAGGGCCGCGACCGCAGGCCCGACGACCCAGCCGGCCGCGAGCAGGCCCTCGTGCACCCCGTTGACGTCGTCCAGGTTGCTGCCCGACGCCCGGACGACGTCCGGGATGAGGGACTTGCGCGCGGTGTAGCCCGCCGGGTCGAACGCGGCGCCGAGGACGGTGAGCCAGAGGATGAGGCCCACGTCCAGCCGGCCGACGAGGTCGAGCAGCGGGAAGAGCACGACCGACAGCGCGCTGAGCAGGTCCGAGCCGATCGACACCGTCCGCCGGCCGAGCCGGTCGACCAGCGCCCCGGCGAGCGGCGACACGACGATTCCCGGCAGCCCGGCCAGGGCCCCGGCCAGCCCCGCGGCCGCGGCCGTCCCGCCGCGCTCGAGGATCAGCCACGGGACCGCCACGACGACGAGGGCGTTCGACACGCCGCTGAGCAGGTTGGCCGACTCCAGCAGGACCAGCGGCGTGCGTTGGCGCACCCCCCGATCCTGCCAGGTCACCCGGCCGGCAGACGCCAGTCGACCGGCGGTGCGCCCTGTTGGGCGAGCAGCGCGTTGACCCGGCTGAACGGACGCGAACCGAAGAAGCCACGGTCGGCGGACATCGGGCTCGGGTGCGCGCTGGCCACGACGGGCACGGCGCCGAGGTGCGGGCGCAGCGACTGCGCGTCGCGGCCCCACAGCACCGCGACCAGGGGACCGCCCCGGGCGACCAGGGCGTCGATGGCGCACTCGGTGACCGGCTCCCACCCCTTGCCGCGGTGTGAGCCGGGCAGGCCGGGCTGCACCGTGAGGACCCGGTTGAGCAGCAGCACCCCGCGCTCGGCCCAGACGCTGAGGTCGCCGGTGCGCGGCGGTGGCAGGCCCAGGTCGTCGACGTACTCCCGGACGATGTTCTGCAAGGAGCGCGGCAGCGGCCGGGTCTGGGGCGAGACGGAGAACGACAGGCCGACGGGGTGACCCGGCGTGGGGTAGGGGTCCTGCCCGACGACGAGCACCCGGACGGCGTCGAGGGGCTGGGTGAACGCGCGCAGGACATGCTCCCCCGCCGGGAGGTACCCGCGGCCAGCCGCGACCTCGGCACGGAGGAACTGCCCCATGGCGGCGATCCGGTCCGCCACTGGTCCGAGGGCCCGTGCCCATCCCGGGTCGACGAGCTCGGCGAGCGGGCGCGGCGGCACGACGCCGACCCTACGGGCACGGCGTCGTCCTACGATGAGCGCGTGCCCGGTTGGCGCGACCGGCTGCGCGGTGACCCGGTCCCCTGGTTGCTGGAGCCGGCAGACCCGGCGGTGAGGGCCGCCGCGCTGCAGCGGCTGGAGGGGCGTCCCCCCGACGCGGCCGACGTCGTCGAGGCCCGGGCCGCGGCGATGGCCGTGGACCCCATCCGGGCCATCCTGGCCGCGCAGGACCCCGCGGGCTGGTGGCAGCGCCCCGGCCCGGGCTACGGCCCGAAGTACACCGGCACGGTGTGGCAGGTCGTCTTCCTCGACCAGCTCGGCGCCGACCCTGACGACGAGCGGATCCAGCGGGCCTGCGAGTACGTGCTCACCTGGTGCCCCACGTCGTCCGGCGGCCTGGGGGCTGCCGGTGGGTCCCGGGAGCGCCACCCACCGCCGTCCGCCGTCATCCACTGCCTCAACGGCAACCTGGTGCGGGCGCTGGTCGGGTTCGGCCGGCTCGACGACCCACGGCTGCAGGCGGCCGTCGACTGGGCGGCGCGGACCATCCTCGGCGAGGACGTCGACCGGTGGTACGCCTCCGGGACCTGCGGACCGGGGTTCGCCTGTGCCGCGAACGAGGGCCGCCCGTGCGCCTGGGGGGCGGTGAAGGAGCTGCTCGGCCTGGCCCGCATCCCGCCCGAGCGGCGCACGCCGCGGGTCACGGCCGCGGTGACCGCCGGTGTCGAGTTCCTCCTCTCCACCGACCCCGCCCGCGCCGACTACCCGATGGGCTGGGGCAACACGGTGCCCTCCCGCTCGTGGTTCCGTCCGGGCTTCCCCTCCGGCTACGTCACCGACGTCCTGCAGGTGCTCGAGGTGCTGGCCGAGCTCGGCCACGCCCACGACCCGCGGCTGGTCCCGGCGCTGGAGTGGCTGCTGTCCCTGCAGGATGGGGACGGCCGGTGGCGCAACCAGTACGCCTACAACGGCAAGACGACCGTCGACGTCGAGAGGCAGGGTCGGCCGTCGAAGTGGGTCACCCTGCGCGCCTGCGCCGTGCTCAGGGCGGCGGGGCCTGGCTGACCGCACCGTCGGCCAGCAGCCGCTCGGCCTCGTCGGTCGGGAACCCGAGCTCGGCGAGTACCTCGAGGGTGTGCTCGCCCGGCGCAGGGGGGCCGTGGCGCACGGCGGTCGACGTCCGGTCGAAGCGGGGAGCGGGGGCCGGCTGCTGGACGCCGTCCACGGTCGTGTACGTGCCGCGGGCGCGCAGGTGCGGGTGCTCCAGCGCCTCGGTCCAGTCGAGGACCGGCTGGGCGCACGCGTCGGTCTCCCCGAGCAGCGCCGCCCACTCGTCCCTCGTCCGGGTGCGGAACAGCGCCGCCCACTCCTCCTTCGCGGCCGGCCAGTCGTCGGGCGCGCCCTGGGCCAGCCGGACGGCGTCGTCCTGGCCGGCCCGGAACCCGGTGCGGTTGACCAGCTCGACGTAGAACTGGTGCTCCAGCGCCCCGACCGCGAGGTAGCGGCCGTCCGCGCACTCGTACACCTCGTAGAACGGTGCCCCGGTGTCGAAGAGGTTGGCGCCCCGCTGGTCGCGCCACACGCCCATCCGGCGCAGCGCCGTGAACATCGTCGTGAGCACCGCCACGCCGTCCACCATGGCGGCGTCGACGACCTGGCCGCGAGCGCTGGTCGACCGCTCAACCAGCGCGGCGAGGATGCCGAGGACGAGGAACATCGACCCACCGCCGTAGTCCCCGACGAGGTTGAGCGCCGGCACCGGGCGCTCGTCAGACCGGCCGGTGGCCCAGAGGGCGCCGGTGAGGGCGATGTAGTCGATGTCGTGCCCGGCAGTGGCGGCCAGGGGGCCCTCCTGCCCCCAGCCGGTCATGCGGGCGTAGACCAGCCGCGGGTTGGCGGCCAGGCACACGTCCGGGCCGAGGCCGAGCCGCTCCATGACACCGGGCCGGAACCCCTCGACGAGCACGTCGGCGCCGGTCACGAGGCGCTGCACGACGGCCAGCCCGGCCGGGGCCTTGAGGTCGACGGCGAGCGACCGCTTGCCCCGGTTGACGACATCCGCCCGGGCGACGGCCGCCGCCGACGACGGGGCCGGCCGGTCCACGCGCACGACGTCGGCCCCGAGGTCCGCGAGCAGCATGGCCGCGAAGGGCCCGGGCCCGATGCCGGCCACCTCGACGACGCGGACCCCATGCAGCGGCCCGTGCCGTGGCCCGGAAGCTGGTGCCTGGCCGGTGCCTGTGCTCGCGGTCATGGCGTCCCCTCTCCGCCCCTTGCGGCGAGGCTAGCCGAGGCCGATCCCTGACCACGGACCGGCACCGACGCCGAGGTGAGCCGAAGTGAAGGGCGCGCCAGCGCGATCTATCCGCCACAAGGGGCCCTTGATGCCGGAGGGGGTGGCGGGTCAGCGGCGCCAGAGGAGGACGAGGGCCCGGTCGTCGCCCTCGCCGGTGCGCACGGCGTCGACGAGTCGGCGCGCCCCACGCCGGAAGCCCCGGGGGACCAGCCGCTCCGCCTCCCCCAACAGCTTGTCGATGCCCACCGAGATGTCCCGCCCGGGCTTCTCCACCAGCCCGTCGGTGTACAGCAGCAGCGCGTCGCCCGGGCCCAGCACACCTCGCTCGAGCGGGTACTCCGCCTCCTCGACGACGCCCAGCGCGGTGCCGCCCGGCGACACGAGGTGCCAGGTGCCGGCCCCGGCCGCGAACTGGGCGGGCGGGGGGTGCCCGGCGGAGGCGACCCAGTACGTCCCGGACGCCAGGTCGATGGCGACGTGCACCGCAGTGGCGAACCCGTCCTCCCAGCCCTGCCGCAGCAGGTACGCGTTCGCGGCCGCCATGAAGTCCTCGACCGGCATCGCCCCGAGCAGCCCGCCGAACGCGCCCGAGAGCAGCAGCGCCCGCGTCCCCGCGTCGACACCCTTGCCCGAGACGTCGACGAGCACCACCTCGAGCACCCGACCGTCCTGCACCGCGCTGGACACGACGAAGTCCCCCGAGAACGATGCCCCGCCCGCCGGGCGGATGACCACCTCGGCCTGCCATCCGCCGGGCAGCTCGGGCAGCTCGCCCTGGGCGCGCAGCCGATCGCGCAGGTCGACGAGCATCGACTCCCCACGCAGCCCCTGGACGCCGACCGCGGCCCTCGACCTGGCCACGAGGAGCACGACCACGGCCGTGCCGATGACGATGACGAGGTTGCCGGGCCGCACGGCCGCCAGTCCCAACCGGTCCAGCTGCCACAGCAGAACACCACCCACGACCAACAGCAGCAGGACCAGGCTGCGCACCGACAGCAGGAACCCCCCGACCAGGACGACGAGGGCGAGGGTCGAGGACGGGAACCACTGCGGCGCGCCCCGCGTGAGCAGCCCGAGGACCACCGCCGCGGCGGACAGGACCAGCAGCGCGAACCCGTCGGTCCGGAGGAACCCGCGGCGCAGCCTGGTCCACGACCGGCGCAGCACCCGGGCCACCCGCACCGGCACGGAGGGGGTCGCGCCGCTGAGAGCCATCGTCCCGACCCTACCGAGCGGCCCGGGCCACCACCCGGCCTTGCGGGCAGACCCCCCAGCCGGAGTAGACAGGACCCGTGACCTCGATCCGGATCACGGTGCCCGCCGCAGCCGACTGGCCCGTCGTCCAGCGCATCGACGAGCTGGCGTTCGGCTACAGCTGGGCGCCCGACATGGAACCGGCACTGGAGCTGCCACGTGCCCTGGTGGCCCACGTCGACGACGAGGCGGCCGGGCTCGCGGCCGCCTTGACCTTCGACCTCGCCGTGCCGGGCGGACGCCTCCCGGCGGCCGGCGTCACCTGGGTCGGGGTCATCCCGACGCACCGGCGACGAGGAGTGCTCACCGCCCTGATGCGCCGCCAGCTGGACGACGTCCGGGCCGCCGGCGAGCCAGTCGCGGTGCTGTGGGCCTCCGAGCCGGTGATCTACGGGCGCTACGGCTACGGGCTGGCCAGCCGGCGGCTGTCGGTGACCGTCCCCCGCGCCGGCACCGTCGTCGACGGCCCCGTGGACGACGGGCTACGGCTGCGGCTGGTGCCCCCCGCTGACGGCCTGGCCGCCGTCGAGGACGTGTACGCCGCGGTGCGCGCCGCCCGGCCCGGCATGCCGCTGCGCGTCGGCGAGGGCAGGGCCCGCGCGCTGCACGATCCGCCCAGCCAGCGCGAGGGCGCCAGCGAGCTGCGCTGCGCCCTCGCCGAGGATGCCGAGGGGGTGCGCGGGTACACCCTGTTCGCGACCAGGCCGAGCTGGCACGACGGCAGCGCCTCGGGGACGGTGCGGGTCCGCGAGCTCCTCGCCGTCGACCCGGCGGCGCACGCGGCCTGCTGGCGGTTCCTGCTCGGGATCGACCTCATGGACCGGGTCGTCCACATCAACCTCGCCGAGGACGACCCGGTGCTGCACCTGCTCGCGGACCCCCGGCGCGCCCAGCCGGTGCTGCAGGACGCCCTGTTCGTGCGCCTGGTCGACCTGCCGGCCGCGCTGACGGGCCGACGGTACGCCGTGCACGTCGACGTCGTCCTCGAGGTGTCCGACGCCTTCGCGCCGTGGAACGCCGGTCGCTGGCGGCTGCGGGCCGACGCCGCGGGCGGCGCCACATGCGTGCGCACCGACGACCCGGCCGACCTGGTCCTCGACGTCCGCGAGCTCGGCGCTGCCTTCCT
>JALOLN010000296.1 GCA_025455945.1 Actinomycetes bacterium | reverse complement strand
CTTCTCGCCCACGCCCAGCCTCCTCCGTCGCCAACGCTCGCCGACCCGTGCCGACGACCCATGGCGTCACTCTGCCACGGCCCCGGAGCGGCCAGCCGCCTGCCGAGAGGTCAGGCGGGGTCCGCCGGGACGTGCTCGACGACGGTGTCCGGGCCGGGGAACACCAGGCCCTCGTGCCCGTCCTCCCACCGCACGAGGTACGGCGGAGCACCGTTCTCGCCGTGCACCTCGATGACCTCGCCGTCCCGCGGGGCGTCCCCCACGTGCCTGCTCTTGACGACGAGTCGGTCGCCCACCGACGCCCGCATGGCTGCCCTCCTTCACCGGCCCGGGTGATCCCTGGCCACACCCCTGTGCGCACCATCGTGCCTCGACACCACCGTAGGCGGCGAGGGACCTACGGCCCACCCGGACGGCCGACGCGGCGAGGTGGGCCGTCGGCCAGCGACCAGGCCATCCCGTCGAGGATGTCGTGCTCGCTGACCAGCACCTCCGGCACGCCGAGCCGCTCGACCAGGCAGCGCAAGATGAGGGCCCCCGCGCCGATCACGTCGACCCGGCCCGGGTGCATGACCGGGACCGCCGCCCGCTGCGCCCGGGTCATCGCCAGCAGGCGGTCGGTGAGGGTGCGCACGCCGTCGGCCGGCAGCCGGTACCCGTGTGTCACCGACGCGTCGTAGCCCGGCAGCCCGGCGTGCATCGCCGCCAGCGTCGTCACCGACCCGGCCAGGCCGACGACGGTCCGGGCCTGGTGCAGCGGGACGTGCGAGGCGACGCGGTCCAGCGCCGCCTCGACGTCGGCCCGGGCAGCGGCCACCTCGGCCGCGGACGGCGGGTCGCCGGGCAGGTGCCGTTCGGTCATCCGCACGCAGCCGACGTCCACCGACACCGAGGCCTCGGGCGCAGCGGACCCGAGCACGACCTCCGTCGACCCCCCGCCGATGTCGACGACGAGGTAGGGCGCCGGCTCGGCACCAAGGTCCCACGTCGCGCCCGTGAACGACAGCGCCGCCTCCGCGGGCCCCGACAGCACCTCCGGCTCCACACCGACCCGGGCGCGGACGCCGGCCACGAAGACGTCCCGGTTCGCGGCGTCGCGCGAGGCTGAGGTGGCGCAGAACCTGACCCGCTCGGCACCCAGCCGCTCGATCCGGGCGGCGTAGCCGTCGCAGGCGGCGAACGTGCGGTCCAGCGCGGCCTCGGCCAGGACGCCGGTCCGGTCGACCCCCTCCCCGAGGCGGACGACCTGCATCTCCCGTGCGACCTCGACCAGCGTCCGCGCCGTCGGGTCGACGTCGGCGACGAGCAGCCGGATCGAGTTGGTGCCGCAGTCGACGGCGGCGACCCGACGGGCGCTCACCCCGGCTCCGCGGCAGCGGGGCCGGTGACGCACGGCCCACCCGTCCACCAGGGGGGCAGCAGTGCCAGCGCCTCGTCGCCGAGGGGGTTGACGCCGGGGCCGGCGGCCAGCGCGTGCGCCACCAGGACGTGCAGGCACTTGACCCGGTCCGGCATGCCACCGGCTGAGACCCCGGCGATCTCGGGCACCGCCTCGACCCGCTCCCGGACGGCGAGGTACTCCTCGTGCGCCCGCCGGTAGGACGCCGCCAGCCCGGCGTCCGCGGCGAGCCGGTCCTGCATCTGACGCATCAGCCCCGAGGCCTCCAGCGTGCTCACCGCGCCGGTGGCCCGGGGGCAGGTCAGGTAGTACAGCGTGGGGAACGGGCTGCCGTCGTCGAGGCGCGGCGCGGTCTCGACGACGTCCGGCAGCCCGCACGGGCACCGGTGCGCCACGGCGCGCAGCCCCCGCGGCGCTCGGCCGAGCTGGGCGGCGACCGCCTCGACGTCAGCCGCGTCCACCGGTTGGGTCCGCCCCCGCCGCGTCCGCGGCGCGCACGGTCTCCCACAGCGCGTCGAACCACGGCGGAGCCGCCGCCTGCGCGGTCTCGGTCGGTGCCGTGGCCGTGGGCTGCTCGGGCCGCAGGACGACGTAGGCCGTCTCCCCGGGCCGGACGAAGTGCAGCCGCTGCCGGGCCTGCGCCTCGACGTAGGCCGGGTCCTGCCACCGCTCCTTCGTCGCAGCGAGGGCGTCGACCCGGGTCTGCGCCGCGGCCTCCTCCGCCCGCAGGGCGGCGATGTCGGAACGCTGGCGCACGTACTCCCGGGCCGGCCAGGCGTAGGCGACGAGGAGCAGCCCGAGGACGAGGAACAGCACGGCGGCCCGCCCGGTCAGCCGGGGCCGCGACGAGGCGGGGGCGTCGCCGCCGGAGGCGGCACCGGCCGTCGTCCGGCGGGCGGCGGACCGCCGGGAGCGCGCTGCCGGCCGCCCCCGGTCCCCGGGCGAGCGGGAGCCGGGGGGGCGGCGGGCAGAGGTCACCGCCCCATGATCTACCCGCGGAACCGCGGGAACGCGGAACGACCCGCGTAGCGTGCTGCGTCGTCGAGCTCCTCCTCGATCCGCAGCAGCTGGTTGTACTTGGCCACCCGCTCGCTGCGGGCCGGCGCCCCGGTCTTGATCTGCCCGCAGTCGGTGGCCACGGCCAGGTCGGCGATGGTGGTGTCCTCGGTCTCCCCCGAGCGGTGGCTCATCATGCAGCGGAAGCCGCTGCGGTGGGCCAGCGAGACCGCGTCGAGCGTCTCGGTGAGGGAGCCGATCTGGTTGACCTTCACGAGAATCGAGTTGGCGGTGCCGGTATCGATGCCCTTCTTGAGGAACTTCACGTTGGTGACG
>JALOLN010000080.1 GCA_025455945.1 Actinomycetes bacterium | reverse complement strand
GGCTGCGTCGCCGCGGCCTCGATCGTCGCCACCCCGTGCCGCAGCGCCTCGGCCTCCTGGGCGCGCTCCCGGGCCTGCGCGGTGAGCACGCCCAGCTCGGCCTCGACCTCGCGCAGCCGGGCGTACGCCGTGCGGTAGGCGGCCAGCGGCGTGGTCACGGGGTCCCCCGCGAAGCGGTCCAGCGCGGCCCGCTGCCGGGCCGGCTGCAGCAGCCGCTGCTGGTCGGACTGGCCGTGGACGGCGACGAGGTCCTCGGCCAGCTCGCCGAGCAGCCCGACCGGGACGGTCCGGCTGCCGACGAAGGCGCGCGACCGGCCCTCGGCGGTGACCGTGCGGGCCAGCAGGAGCGCGCCGTCGTCAAGGTCGGCGCCGGCCTGCGCCGCCCGGCCGATGGCGGGGCTGTCGAGGGGCAGCACCACCCGGCCCTCGACGAGTGCCTTGGCCGCGCCGGTGCGCACCGCGCCGGCGTCGGCCCGGCCGCCGAGCAGCAGACCGAGCCCCGAGACCACCATCGTCTTCCCCGCCCCGGTCTCGCCGGTGACGACGGTCAGCCCGGGGGCGAGCTCGAGGACGGCGTCGTCGATGACGCCGAGGCCGCGGATCCGCAGCTCCTCGATCACCGCTGCCCCCGGCGGCCCCGCCAGCCCTGCACCGGCAGGTCGAACTTGCGGACCAGCCGGTCGGTGAACGGCAGCGGGTGCAGCCGGGCCAGCCGCAGCGGCACGGTCGAGCGGCGGACCTCGACGCGGTCCTCGGGCTCGAGCTCGACCAGCCGCCGGCCGTCGCACCACAGCACGCCCGAGGACGTCGCCCCCAGCTCGACCGCCAGCACCGAGGTCGGGGCGACGACCAGCGGGCGGGCGAACAGGGCGTGCGCGCTGATCGGGACGAGCAGCAGCGCCTCGACCTCCGGCCAGACCACCGGACCCCCGGCGGAGAACGCGTAGGCGGTGGAGCCCGTCGGGGTGGCACAGACGACGCCGTCGGTGCCCCAGCGGGACAGCGGTCGTCCGTCGACCTCGACGATGACGTCGATCATCTTCTCCCGGGCGCCCTTCTCGACGCTGGCCTCGTTGACCGCCCAGGTCCGGACCTCGGTCGCGGCCCCGGTCCGGTCGCGCAGGACGACGACGTCCAGGGTGAGCCGCTCCTCGACGACGTAGTCGCGGACGACGACCCGTTCGACGACGGCGGTGAGGTCGTCCTCCTCGGCCTCGGCGAGGAACCCGACGTGCCCGAGGTTGACCCCGAGCAGGGCGGCCTCGGCGCCCCGGGTCAGCTCCGCGCCGCGCAGCAGGGTGCCGTCGCCGCCGAGGACGACGACGAGCTCGCAGCCGTCCGCGGCGTGCCCGTCGGCAGGCACGACGGTGACCCCGGTCGCCCCGATCTGCGCCGCCTCCGGAGCGAGGACCCGGACCTCGAGGCCGGCGGTCAGCAGCCGCTCCGCGGCCAGGCGCGCAGCCAGGCAGGCCGGCTCACGCCGGACGTGCGCGACCAGCAGCACCGCCCGGGCCGGTCCGGTCATCGCGGCCCCTCCTCGATCGCCCGCGCCAGCGCCTCGTCGTCCAGCGGCGGGGCGCCCGCCTGCAGCCACAGGAAGTACTCGACGTTGCCCGACGGCCCCGGCAGTGGACTGGCCGTGACCCCGCGGACGCCGAGCCCCAGCGCTGCGGCCCTGATGGCGATCGTACGCACCGCCTCCGACCGCAGTGCCGGGTCCCGCACCACCCCGCCGGGCCCGACCCGGTCGCGGCCGACCTCGAACTGGGGCTTGACCATGAGCAGCAGGTCCGCGTCGGGCCGGGCGCAGCCGACCAGCGCCGGCAGCACCACGGCCAGCGAGATGAACGACAGGTCGCCCACGACGAGGTCGACCGGCCGGCCGTCGAGGTGAGCGGGGGTGAGGTCACGGACGTTCGTCCGGTCCAGCACGCGCACCCGGGGGTCCTGCCGCAGCGGCCAGGCGAGCTGCCCGTAGCCGACGTCCACGGCGACGACCTCGGCCGCGCCCGCGCGCAGCAGGACGTCGGTGAACCCGCCGGTGCTGGCCCCCGCGTCCAGGCAGCGCCGGCCGGTGACGCCCAGGTCGGGGAACGCCGCGAGGGCGCCGGCCAGCTTGTGCCCGCCACGTGAGACGTAGCCGGGGTCGGTGTCGTCCGGCCGGACGACGATCGCGGCCCCGAGGTCCACCTGCGTCGCCGGCTTGGCCGCGACAGTGCCCCCCACGCTCACCCGGCCGGAGCCGACGAGCTGCTGGGCGTGCTCCCGCGACCGGGCCAGGCCGCGGCGGACCAGCTCGGCGTCCAGCCGGGCCCGGCGGGACCGGCCCGGCACCTGTGCTACTCCTCGTCGGGGTGGGCCAGCGCATCGTCCAGGGTGCGGTGGACCTCCTCGTAGACGGCGGGGTGCGCCGCGACGGGCAGCTCCGCCAGGTCGGCCAGCCGGGCGACCGCGGTGTCCACCCGGTCGTCGCCGGTCGGCTCGGGCTCGACGGCCGCGACCGGCTCCGCCGACTCGCTCACGCCTGCGCCGTCCGCTGCGCGGGGGCCTTCTTCGCCGGGGTCTTCCGGGCCGGGGCCTTCTTCGCCGGGGTCTTCCGGGCCGGGGCCTTCTTCGCCGCGGCGGCGGCGTCGGCGCCGGCGAAGGCGATCGCCGCGTCGAGCTGACGCTCGAGCCGCTCCACCTTGCGGGCCATCGCGGCGAGCTCGTCGGCGCTGACCAGCCCGACCCGGGCCACCGCCCGGTCGACCTCGGTGCGGATCAGCCCCACGAGCAGGTCGCGGTTGTTGCGGCTGGTCGCCATGAGCTCCTCGGCCATGGTCTGGACCTGCTTGCCCACGCCACCACCCACGGCCCCGCCCATGGCCTCCTCCCCCTGCTCGAGGAGCGCCCGGGCCGCGGCGATGGCCCGCTGCCGGGTGACGTCGGTCAGCCCGTTCGCCAGCTGCAGGTAGCCGCGCAGGGCATCGAGCACCATGGAGACCTCCGAGACGTACCGAACGCGAGCAGCACACCTGCCCCCTCCAACCTAGCCCCCGGCCGGACCTGGATCCGGTCCGCCCTGGCACGTCGCTGGGGTGTCGCCGGGGCGGGGTCGACCGGAGACGGCCGACCGCGGCTGCGATAGCGTCGCCGCCGGAGGGCGCACGAGGGACGCCCCAGAAGGGAGCGGCTCGGCACATGGCGACCGTCGCGGCTTGCCGCGTCGCGCTGACCGAGCTGGCCGATCGGCTCGCCGGGGCCGACGACCACGTCAAGCAGCACGTCCTCGACCGCACGCTGAGCTGCCGGGTCCCCGACCTCGACGTCGTCTTCTCCGGCCGGCTGCACGACGGCGACCTCGTCGACATCACCACCGAGCCCCGGCCGAAGGCCCAGATCCGGCTCACCATCCGCAGCGACGACCTGCTCGACCTCGTCGGGGGACGTCTCAACTTCGCCCACGCCTGGGCGACCGGCCGGCTGCACTTGGACGCCTCGATCCGCGACCTGCTCAGGCTGCGCGCGATGGTGCGATGACAGCCACTACAGGGGACCCGGGAGAGCAGCGGGCGCTGGCAGCCCTGGACGTCGCCCGGGTGCCCCACCGGGTGCTGCGGCACGGTCCGGTCGGCAGCCTGGCCGAGGCCGCGGCCGCGCGCGGCGTCGCGCCCGCCGACGTCGTCAAGACGATCGTCGTGCGCCGCGCCGCGGACGACTACGTGTTCGTCCTCGTCCCCGGCGACCGCACGATCGCCTGGCCGCGCCTGCGGGCGCTGCTCGGCGTGACCCGTCTCTCACTGGCGGACGCCGGCGCGGCCCAGGCCGCCACCGGGTATGTGCGGGGCACCATCACGCCCTTCGGGTCGACGTCCACCTGGCCGGTCGTCGCCGACGCGCGGCTCACCGGACGGGCGGTGACCCTCGGCGCCGGCGCGCCCGGCGTCGCCGTGCTGGTGGACGCCGACGCCGTCGTCGCCGCGCTGGGCGCCGTGGTCGCCGACGTCACCGACCCGGAGGCCAGCCGGCCGCCGGCCCCTCCGGCGTGACCGCGGCGCCCAGCGCGTCGGCGAGCAGTACGTCCTCCGGGCCCCCGGTGCGGGCCATCGGAGCGCCCACGTCGGCGGCGCTCCAGGCGGCGGCGCAGGCCGCGCGCAGGACGTCCGGGCCGCTGCCCTTCACCCGCAGCTCACCAGCCCGGCTCACCTCGGCCCACGCCTGCCGGCACCGCCAGCGGCCGCCGGCCTGGACCGGCGCCGGGTGGTGGACCAGCAGGCCGCCGAGGTCCGGGGACAGGTAGGTGGGACGCTGCCCGGGGGCCGCGGCGAGCAGGTCGGCCACCGCGGTGACACCCGTGAGCACGAGCAGGCTCGGCAACCCCGCGTTGGCCGCGCCGGCGACGTCGGTGTCCAGCCGGTCACCGACGACGAGCGCCCGACGCGCGCCCAGCCGCAGCGCCGCCCGCTGCAGCAGCGGCACGGCCGGCTTGCCGGCCACCGCGTCCGGCGTCCGGCCGGTGACCGCGGACAGCAGGGCGACGAAGGAGCCGTTGCCTGGGGCGATGCCACGGCCGGTGGGGATCGTCGCGTCGTCGTTGCAGGCCACCCACGGCACCCCGGCGGCCAGCGCGTAGGCGCCCTCGGCGAGCTGCGCCCAGTCCAGCTCCGGCGCCCAGCCCTGGACGACGGCGGCCGGGGCGTCGTCCGCCGAGGCCACCGGGACCAGGCCGGTCACCCGCAGGGCGTCGGTCAGCCCGGCGCCACCCACGACGAGCACACGACTGCCCGCCGGCAGCCGCTCGGCCAGCAGCCCGGCGGCCGCCTCGGCCGACGTGACGACCTCCGCCGCCGCGGCCGGCACCCCGAGGGCGACGAGCCGCGCGGCGACGTCCTCCGCCGGGAGGGAGGCGTTGTTCGTCACGAAGGCCAGCCGGACGCCCGCGGACCGCACGGCCGTGAGCACCGTCGCAGCCCGGGGGACCGCCGCCGGACCGACGTAGACGGTGCCGTCGAGGTCGAGCAGCACGGCGTCCGTGCCGGCCAGCAGCGGGTCGGCCGACTCCCGCAGCCAGCCGCGCCGAACCCGGTCGTCGCCGGACCGCCCGGCCCGCCCAGGGTCGGTCACGCCCGGGACTGCCGGCTCTGGCCGCCGGGACCCGTGGCGCGGCGTCGGGCCCGCACCGTGGCCCGGGCCTGCCGCAGCGCCGCCTGGTAGTGGGCGACGTCGGGGCGCATCGCCGCGGCGAGCGCCAGGTGCTCGACGGCCGCCTCCTGCCGGCCCAGCCGCGACTCGGACAGGCCCAGGCCGAACAGCGCGTAGTGGTCGCCCGGGTCGGCCTCGACGATGACGGCGAAGCTGGCCCGTGCCGCGTCGTACCACCGGGCGTCGAACTGGGCGCGGGCCAGTGCCTCACGCAGGCTGCGCGCCGACGGCTCCGCCTCGACCGCCCGGGCCAGCAGCTGGGCGGCGGCGGCCGGGTGGCCGTCGTCGTGCAGCGCCCGCCCGCGTCGGAACCAGTCGTAGACCTCCCCGTCGGGCCCGCCGGACCGCGCCTCGTCGGGCCGCTCGTCACCGCACGCGCTCACGCCTCCCACGGTACGACGCCGCGCCGCCGACGGCGGCCCGCGCGCGCCGGCGGCGCGGTCAGGCACGGGCCAGCCGCCGCGCCCGGACGACCTCGATCTCGGTCCGGCTGGCGGGGCCGCCGGCCGACCGCCAGAATCGCCGCCGCAAGGAGCCCTCCACGGCGACGACGTCACCAGCTCGCCAGCGGCCGACGGTGCGTCGGACGTCCCCGCGCCAGGTGACGCAGTCCAGGGTGTCGACGGCCGGCCCACGACCGCGCGGCTCGGGCCGGCGCACCACCAGGCGGAAGGTCGTCAGCTCGTCACCGCTCGGCAGGGTCCGCTGCTGCGGCGCCGCCGCCAGCCGCCCCGACACCCGCACGCTGTTGCACTCCTCAGCAGGTGCGCTCTCCGCCGCCATGACCCGGCCTCCCTCCCGCGGCGCCGGCGCGCCGCCGTCCCTACGATGACGGCGCGGGCCCACAGCGACGCGGTCGACCGGCTGCGGGTGTGGACGACGAGCGAGGGGCGGGCGCTGTGGACGACCAGGACCGCGAGTCCGCCGAGGGCACCGCCGACCGACCGGTGCCGCTCGGGGAGGAGGTCTTCGCTCTCGACACCCGGATGTCGGGCTTCACCGGCATCACGTCCGGGTACCTGATCCGCTCCGACCGACCGTGCCTGGTCGAGACCGGCACCGCGACGTCAGCACCCGTCGTGACCCGTGCCCTGCACGACCTCGGGGTCGGCGCGAACGACCTGGCCACGATCGTCGTGACCCACATCCACCTCGACCACGCCGGCGGCGTCGGCGACCTCGCGACGGCCTTCCCGCGTGCCGAGGTGGTCGTCCACGAGCGGGGGGCCCGGCACCTCGTCGACCCCGACCGCCTCATCACCAGCGCCCGGCGGGTGTTCGGCCGGGTGCTCGACGACGTCTTCGGCCTGCTGAAGCCCACCGCGGCGCACCGGGTCCGCGCCCTGGGGGCGTCGGGCACCGTGGACCTCGGTGGCGGGCGGACCCTCGCCGCCTTCCACGCACCCGGCCACGCCTCCCACCACATCGGGCTGGTCGACTCCGCAACAGGGGACCTCTACGTGGGGGACGCCGCCGGCATCTACGTCCCCGAGACCGCCGACGTCCGCCCGGCGACCCCCCCGCCGGACTTCGACCTCGACCTCGCCCTGGGGTCGCTGCGCCGGTTCCGGGACGTCGCCCCCAGCCGGCTGCTGTTCAGCCACTTCGGCCCGGTGCCGGACGTCGGGCCGACGCTGGACCGGTCCGAGGAGGAGCTGAGGCTGTGGGTCGACTTGGTGCGCGACGCCCGGGCCTCGGCCCTGGACCTCGAGCACGCCGTGGCGATGGTCCGCGACCGGACCCGGGCCAGGTACGCGGCTTTCCTGGCCGGCGGGCAGGTGGAGGACAAGTTCGAGCACCTCAGCGGAACCGCCGCCAACATCGTGGGGATCAACCGCTGGCTGGACCGGGTCGAGGGCACCAGCATCGAGCTCGGCGACGCCGCGCCCGCGGGCTAGTCGGGGGCCGGCCCGCCAGCCTCCTCGACGTCCTCTGGCGCATCGGGGAAGACCACGCCGTCGAGCTCGTCGAGCCGCTCCGCCGCGTCGGTCAGCCCCTCGGTGTCGATCGCCGCCGCCGTGGCGAACCACTCGCGGGCCTCCTCGCGGCGGTCCGCGCTGAGCAGTGCGTCCGCGTAGGCGTAGGTGAGCCGGGCCGACCACGGCTGCCCGAGGTCGCGCAGCTCCGGGCACTGCAGCGTGACCACCGCCGCGTCTAGCTGCCCGAGGTCGCGCCGGGCGCCCGAGGCGACGATCCGCATCTCCACCCTCCCCGGACGGTCGAGGCGGGCCGCCTCCGGGCTGCCGGCCAGCGTCAGTGCCCGCTCGGGGCGGCCGAGGCCCCGCTCGCAGTCGGCCATCATGGGCAAGAACACGTCCGAGCCGGAGATCCGGCGGGCCGCGCGCAGCTCCGACAGCGCCTGGGCCCAGTGCCCGGTGGCGTAGGCGGTCACCCCGACCGCCTCACGGGTGACCGCGACCCGCGAGGCCAGCCGGGCCGCGGCGACCGCATGCTGGTGGGCCGCCTCCGGATCCTCCGGCAGCAGCCGGGTCGCCGCCGCGAGGTGGGCACCCACGACCTCCGCCAGCCCCTTGGGCAGGCTCCGCAGCTCCCGCCGGGTGTCCCGGTCGAGGTCCGCCGCGGTGACCCCCTCCGGGATGGCCGGCGCATCCTCGGCCGACGGACGCGGCGAACGGTGCACCTGCCTCGGCTCCCGGCCCGGCCGCGGTGCGCCGGGCTTGCTGCCGGCCCGGGACGGGTGACCCCGGCGCTCATGCCCAGCCCCCCTCGAGGTGCCCTTGCCGCCGTCGCCTCGGGCCATGTCCGGTGCTCCTTCGCCGTCTCGCGGGAGAAACGCGATGAGGGCCATCCCACACCAGGGATGGCCCTCATCGGAAGAATGTCCGGCGGCGTCCTACTCTCCCACGCGGTCCCCCGCGCAGTACCATCGGCTCTGAAGGGCTTAGCTTCCGGGTTCGGAATGGAGCCGGGCGTTTCCCCTTCGACATGGCCGCCGAAACTCTATGGAGATGTGTGGCCGTTCCCGACCGTCTCTCGGGAACCGCACAGTGAACGCGAAACGAAGCAAGAAGTGTGTGGTCAAGTCCTCGGCCTATTAGTACCGGTCAGCTCCACGTGTTGCCACGCTTCCACATCCGGCCTATCAACCCAGTCGTCTACTGGGGGCCTTACCAGGTCAACCCTGTGGGAGACCTCATCTTGAAGCAGGCTTCCCGCTTAGATG
>JALOLN010000295.1 GCA_025455945.1 Actinomycetes bacterium | reverse complement strand
AGCCCGAGGAACGCGGGGATGGCGTAGAGCACCAGCGGGATCGCGGCCCGGTCCTCCGGGCCGGTCGCGGCGGTCCCGCCGGCGTCGGACGCCGGGGCGGCGGCGCGGGCGAGGGAGGGGGCGGCGGCGACGGCGGTGTCGCGGTCCGGCAGTGCGGCTGCGGCCGGCGCCGGGGCCGCCGGGGCCGCCGGGGTGCTCCGGGGCGTCGACCTGCTCGCCGGCGCGGGTGCCCGCTGTGACCTCGCTGCCGGGGCCGGAGCCTCAGAGGGCGTCGCCCGCGGTGCCGCCCGCGGTGCCGGTCGGGCCGCCGCCGCGGGGCTCGGGGTGCTGCTCCGCGCGCTCGGGGCTGGAACCGGTTCCGGAGCTGGTGCCGCACCGGCTGTCGACCCGGCCAGCTGCAGCAGGTCGACGGTGAACCACAGCCTGCCGTCGGTCCCCTCGGCCACGCCGATCCCGACCCGGTCGAACCGCCGGTCGAGGATGTTGGCCCGGTGTGCGGCGCTGCCCATGAAGAGCTGCTGGACCTGCTCCGCGGAGGAGGCCACCCCCACGTTCTCGGCGACCCGGGACCAGCCGGACACCTGCGCACCCAGGTCGGGGTTGTGGCTGAGCGTGCCCTGGGCGGCCATGGCGGTCGACCAGCGCCGCGCCACCGAGACGACAGCGGACGACGACTCCAGGGCGGGGGCTCCGGCGGCGGCGCGGGCGGCGTTGGTCAGGGACAGCAGCTGCGCTTCGACGGTGGGTTCGGCGGCCGAGGCAGGCCGGACCGCGGCGGGTCCAGCGAGGACGGCGACCAGGGCGGCGGTCAGGGCGAGGAGGATCAGCAGGCTGCGAAGGATCGGCCTGCGGTGGGGCAGGGGCAACAGACACTCCCGGACGCGGGGCGAGGTCGGGTCACCCTACCCGCTGGCCGGCCCGCGCCAGCCACCCAGCCGGCCGCGCCGGTACGTGGCGCCGGGCCGCCCGGCGGCTAGCCTTCGCCCGTGGCGGTGCAGCGGATCGGCGTGATGGGCGGGACGTTCGACCCGGTCCACCACGGCCACCTCGTCGCCGCCAGCGAGGTCGCGGCCCGGTTCCAGCTCGACGAGGTCGTCTTCGTGCCGACGGGGCAGCCGTGGCAGAAGACGCACGAGGGGGTCAGTGCTGCCGAGGACCGCTACCTCATGACGGTCATCGCAACGGCGTCCAACCCGCGGTTCGGCGTGAGCCGGATCGACATCGACCGTCCCGGGCCCACGTACACCGTGGACACGCTGCGCGACCTGCAGGCCGAGCGCGGTGCGGACGCCGAGCTGTACTTCATCACCGGCGCCGACGCCCTGGCCCAGATCTTCTCCTGGCGCGACGCCGACGAGGTGTTCCGCCTGGCGCACTTCGTCGGGGTCACCCGCCCGGGCCACCACCTCGCCGACCCGGGCCTGCCCGTGGGGCGGGTCAGCCTGATCGAGGTCCCGGCGCTGTCCATCTCCAGTACCGACTGCCGCGAAAGAGTGGGCCGCGGGGAGCCGATCTGGTATCTCGTGCCGGACGGAGTCGTGCAGTACATCGCCAAGAGGGGTCTCTACGGCCGTCGCGCCCACGTCGGGACAGCCACCGCCGGAGGGCGGGCGTGAGCGGCAAGCACGCCCGGCGCACCCCGCCGGAGGCGATGGAACCGACCCTTCCGGCCGCCACCCCGGCCGTTCCGACGCTGGAGGAGCGGCTGGCCGCCGGCCGGCCGACCAGGCCGCCGGCGGACGGACCCCCTCCCGAGCCGGACGCCGCCCCGGCGACGGGGGCCCCGGTGGCCGCGCCGGTCCTGCCCGGGCCGCCGCCGCCCCGGCAGGCCGCCCGCGAGGACCGTGTCCGGCGGTCCCGGCGGTCCCGGCTGGGGCTCGCAGGGCTCGTCGGTGTCGTCGTCCTCGCCATCGGCGCCTGGGCACTCTTCGGCCGCGGCGGGGACACCGGCTCCGACGGCGCGGCGGGCGCGGGCCGGACCCAGTCGACGGTCGTGCTGCAGGTGGTGGGACCGGGCACGACGGCGCTGTCCAGCGCGCTGCTCGCCCACGACACCGCCGGCGACGGCAGCGGCGCCGCGGTACTGATCCCCAGCGCCCTGGTCGTCGACCTGCCCGGCTTCGGGTCGGTGCCGTACGGCCAGACCGCCGTCCTGAGCAAGACCGCACCGGCACTTGCCGTGTCGCAGACGCTGGGGATCATCGTCGACGGGTCCTGGGCGCTCACCGCGGCGGGTCTGGCTGGCCTCGTGGACGCCGTCGGCGGCGTCGAGGTCGAGGTGGACCGGGAGGTCCTGCGCACCGACGCCGGCGGCACCACCACCGTCCTCGTGCCCGCGGGGCCGCAGCGCCTCGACGGCCCGCTGGCGGCCGCGTACGCGACCTACCTGGCTCCCGGCGAGCCCGAGCAGAGCCGGCTGGCCCGGTTCACCGACGTCCTGCAGGGCGTGCTGGCCGGGCTGCCGGCCGAGCCGGCCGAGGTCACCGCGCTGCTGGGGGGCCTGGGGGCGGGATCCACGTCGACCGTGCCGGCGGACCGCCTGGGGTCCTTCCTGGCCGCGCTGGGCGCGGACCAGCGCGGTGACCGGGCGACCTACCAGAACCTGCCGGTCCGCACGGTGGACGTCGGCAGCGGCGCGCCCGCCTACGTCGTCGACCCCGAGCCCACCGAGCAGCTGGTCAGCAGCGTGCTGGCCGGGTCGCTGCCGCCGCAGCGCGCCGGCGGCCCGGTGCGGGTCCTCGTC
>JALOLN010000294.1 GCA_025455945.1 Actinomycetes bacterium | reverse complement strand
AGGGCTACCTGGTGGAGACGCTGGAGACGGCGACTCACTGGGACCGGCTCGAGGCGTTGCACGACGCGGTGCGGTCGAGCCTGCGCGGGTCGCTGGCGGACGACGGCCCGGGGCCGATCGTCATGTCGCACGTCTCCCACGTGTACGAGACGGGCGCGTCCCTCTACCTCACGGTGGTGGCGCGGGCGGACCGGGCGGACCCGGTGGGGCAGTGGCAGGAGGCCAAGCGCGCCGCGACGCAGACCATCGTCGACCTCGGCGCGACGGTGACCCACCACCACGCGCTCGGCACCGACCACGCGCCCTGGCTGCCGGACGAGGTCGGCCCGCTCGGCGTCGCGGTGCTGCGCGCGGTGAAGGACGTCGTCGACCCGGTCGGCGTCCTCAACCCCGGCAAACTGCTCCCGCCGCCCGCCGGCCCCCCGACCGGGAGTTGATCATCGGCTAGTCGGGCTTCTCAGCGACGCAGAACCCCGGTTGGACGATGATCAACGCGGGGCGGGGGTGGGGGTGGGGGTGGGGGTGGGGGTGGGGGTGGCGGGCTGGTAGGGGCAGGCCGGGTCCTCGGCCAGCGGGTCGCCGGTCGCGGCGAAGGCCCGGGCTCGCGAGCCGCCGCACAGGTCGGCGTACTCGCAGCGCCCGCAGCGGCCCCCGAACTGTGCGGCACGGATCGCACGGAGCACCGGCTCGTCCCGGTAGATCTCCCGCAGCGGCCGCTCCCGCACGTTGCCGAGCTCCAGCGGCAGGAAGCCGGCCGGGAGCACCTCGCCGTCGTGGCCGACGAAGACGATCCCCTTGCCGTCCCGCGTCGCCGTGGTGTGCGCGCTGGGCGTCTCGCCCGGGGGACCGAGCAGGGTGACCAGCCGCTGCGAGAGCCGCTGGTACAGCGCGGACGACGGCGGCGCCCCCCCCGCCCGCCGCTGGGTCACGACGCGCCGGAAGAACGGGGCCTCGACGGTCCGGACGACGAAGCCGTAGCGGGACGCCTCGAAGAGGAGGTGGCAGACGTCCTCGTGCTCGTCCGGGCCGATCGCCCCCGAGGCCACGCCCCGGCCGACGTGGACGAGGAAGAACACCTCCCAGACGTGCGCCCCGACGTCCTTGACCAGCGCGGCGAGGTCGGCGAGCTCCTCGACGTTCAGCCGCATGACCGTCGAGTTCACCTGGACGGTGAGCCCTGCCGCCACGAGCGCCCGGATGGCCCGCACCGTGTCGTCGAAGTGCCCGGGGATCGCCCGCACCTGCTCGTGCGTCTGCGGGCTGGCGCCGTCCAGGCTGATGGACACCGCCTTGACGCCGCACGTGGCGATGCGCTGCACCATCTCGGCGGTGAGTACCGGGGTCACGGACGGGGACAGCGCGACCGGGATCCCGAGCGAGACGGCGTGCTCGACCAGCGGGAAGAGGTCCGCCCGCATGAGGCAGTCGCCGCCGGTGAGCACGAGGATCGGGTTGGGCCGCCCGAACCCGGCCACCTGGTCGATGAGGTCGAGGCCCTCGGCGTGGCTCAGCTCGCCGGGCAGGGGCTCCGTCAACGCGGCGGCCCGGCAGTGCCGGCAGGCGACGGCGCAGGCCCGGGTCGTCTCCCAGAACACCAGCATCGGCCGCTCGCTGAAGTCGACCCTGCTCACCGGTGCACCCTCCCGTGGAGCCGCTCGGTCACCGCCACGGCCGCCTGCCGCGCCTGGGTGACGCAGCTGGCCAGCCCCACCCCACGGTAACCGGCTCCCGTCACGACCAGCCCGGGCAGCCCGGCGAGCGCGCGGTCGATGCGCTGGAGGCGGGAGAGGTGGCCGACCGTGTACTGCGGCATCGCCTGTGGCCAGCGCCACACCACCGCGTGCGACGGCGGGGCGGACAGGCCCATCGCCGCCACGAGCTCGTCGTGGACGGCGGCCGCGAGCGAGTCGTCGTCCAGGTCGGCGAAGCGGGTGTCGCCGTAGCGCCCGACCATGCCGCGGATGAGGACGTGCCGGTCGTCGGCGAGCTGGGGCCACTTCGCCGGCAGCCAGCTGCAGCCGACGAGCAGCCGTTTCTCGGTCGGCGGGACGAGGAAGCCGGTGCCGTCGAGCGGCCGGGTCAGCGCGGCCGTGCGGTACACCAGCGTGAGGCTGGCCACGTCCGCGTGCGGGATCTCGGCCAGCGCCTCAGCCGCTGGCGGGCTGAGGGCCGCGAGCAGCTGTGCGGCCGCGTACGCCGGTGCGGCGAGGACGACGGCGTGCGCCTCGAGGGTCGAGCCGTCGCCCAGGTGCACGCGGTAGCGGCCGCCGTCCGCCTGGTCCACGGCCACCGCCGGCGAGCCGAGCCGCACCGCGGTGTCGCCGAGCCGGTCGCCGAGCGCGGACACCAGCCGGGTGAGGCCCCCGTCGAGGGTGGCCAGGACCGGCCCGGCCGCGGCCGCCGCGGCGGGTGCCCCGCCCGACAGCGACGGCCTGCGGCGCCGGCGCATGCCGAGGACGAGGCTGCGGTTGCCCCGGACCAGGGCCTCGACCTCCGGCACGCACGCCCGCGCGCTGAGCAGGTCGGCCGGGCCGGCGTGCACGCCGCCGAGCAGCGGGTCGACCAGCCGGTCGAACACCTCGGCGCCGAGCCGTGGCCGGAGCAGCTCCCCGACCGAGGGGTCGTCGGGGACCGGGCGCCGGGGGAGGACGAGGTCCAGGCCGGCGCGGGCCATACCGACCGGCGAGAGCAGCCCCGAGCGGGCCACCGGCAGCAACCGGTCCGGGACCCCGAAGACGGTGCCGGGCGGGATCGG
>JALOLN010000079.1 GCA_025455945.1 Actinomycetes bacterium | reverse complement strand
CCTGACCGCCCCCGTGGTCCGCGTTGATCACGCTACGTCGACCAGGAAATGTTGATCAAGGAATAGGGCACCACCGTCGCGCGCCACCGTGGTGCCCTTGTCCTTGATCAACGCGGGGAGGGGTCGCGGGGAGGGGTCGCGGGGAAGGGCCGGGCGACCATCGGCAGCGGGTCGCCGCGGGTCCACAGCGATGCCGTGCGCAGCTGTGGGCGGACCGCCTCGACGATCCAGTCGTCGCCGAGATAGAGGGCGACGTGCGTGACCGTCGGCGTCCCCCAGAAGACGAGGTCGCCGGGCTGGCGCTCGGCTAACGGCGCCTGGGTCAGGTCGGGTGCGGTGTACAGCGCCGCCGCCGTGGCGAAGTCGACCTCGACGTGGCGGTCCACGGTGATCCCGGCGACGACGACGCCGCCCGCGTGCAGCGCCTGCAGGACCAGCCCCGAGCAGTCGTACCCGACGGGCCCCGCTCCGCCCCACACGTACGGGAGCCCGACCTGCGCGGCGGCGAACCTCTCGGCGGCGGCGACGTGCGCTGCCCGCGGAGCCGTGGGAGCCAGCGCGGGCTGGACGACGAACCGGTCGACGCAGAACGGCTGCCCGGTGCCGAGGGCGTCCCACGTCGACACGTCCACCCGGCCGGTCACGGGCAGCGCGTGGGACCGCTGGAACGCCCGCACGGCGGACGCCGTCGCGTCGTCGTACCGCTCGCGGTGCCCGACCAGGCCGAGCGCCTGCTGGACGAGGTAGACCTTCACCCCGGCGATCTCGGGACCGACCTCGCGGCAGCCCGTCGGCGTCGGCACCGTCGCGACGTACCACGACGTGGGCGGTGTGGGCGTGGTGCTCGCAGGGCCCGCCGGCGGCGAGACCTGCTGCGCCTGAACGGCGTGGGCCGCGGCGAGCACCCCGCGCAGGAACACCGAGTTCAGCGGCTCGATGGCCCTCAGCGCCCGGGCGGGCGTGGAGTGCTCGAGGATCTGCAGGGCCCGGGCGAGGGCGTGCGGCCCGGCCCCGTCGAGCGTGTCGACCAGCAGGTCGCCGAGCATGCCGCGCTCGACAGCCATCGCCCCTTGCCGTGGTTGTCGACCATGGTGACCGCCTGGGCGGGGCAGGCCTTGGCGCACTTCTTGCAGCCGCGGCACGCGTTGTGGTCGACCTCGGCCACCCAGTTCGACGAGACGATCGCCCCGGTGAGCCCGTGCCGGCGGATGGCCTGCATCATCCCGCAGCAGCAGCCGCAGCAGTTGCACATGTACGTCACGCCGTGCTGGACGTTGTCGGCGGTCTGGGCGAGGCCAGCGGCCTTGGCCTGGCTCAGGATCTCCAGGCCCTCCTCGTTGGTGATCCGCTCGGCGATCCCCGCTTTGACGAGTGCGTCCGCGCCGCCGCCGAAGGACAGGCAGGTGCGCAGGGGCGCGCCACAGGCGTGGCCGAGCAAAGTGGCATGCTCACGGCACGGGCACAGAGACACGGCGATGCTGTGCGCCTCCCCGACGATGTGGGTGGCCCGCTCCCAGTCGAGCACCTCGACCGTGGGGTGCTCGGGCAGCGCCTCCTCGCGCACCAGCGAGCGGCCGATCTGGGTGCTGCCCCGGAAGACCGTGTGGGCCAGCGAGCCGTCCTGGAAGAGGTACTGGTCGAACAGCTCGGCCAGCTCCTGCATGGGTGCGTCCTCGCGCACCCGCATGAACGTGAACTCGAAGAAGCCGATGACCACGGGCGCCAGGGCGACGTACCGCCGCCCGCGGTGCTCCATGTCGATGACGAGGCCCCGCTCGGCCATCGACGTGATGACCGGGTCCAGCTCCTCGGCGGTACGGCCGACCCGCTCGGCGATGGCCGTCAGCGGCCCGATCGTAGGCATCTGGGCGGCCAGCTCGGCCTCCTCTGGGCTGAACAGCAGCCGCAGGATGCGCTGGAAGACGGGGGAGTCCGGCGCCCCGGTGGGCATCCGGTCCAGCCGTTCCTGCAGCCGGTGGTAGGCGAGGTCCGATCCTGCTGCGACGTGTCCCATGGCGACCTCCGTACCCGAGTGGCCTGCCTTCCAGCCGACCCGGCGCCCGCCGCCCGCACCAGGGCCGATGGTCCCCGGTCGGACGGCGGTCACAGGGGGCGAGCAGGCCGCCGTCCCGCCCCTACAGTGGGCGGATGGCACGCTACGGGGCCCAGTACGGCCCGGACATCACCTTCCTCGGCGTCGAGCGGTGCGATCTCGGCGACCCCGACAGCATTGCCGGGGCGGACGTCATCATCATCGGCGCACCGTTCGACGGGGGGACCTCCTACCGGTCCGGCGCCCGGTTCGGGCCGCAGGCGATCCGGGCGGCGGACTACCTGGCGCACGACGGGTCCCGGCCCAGCCTGGCGCTGCGGGTGGACGGCCTCACCGACCTGCGGGTGCTCGACGCGGGCGACGTCGAGCTGTTCTCGGGCGACGCCGCGCGCTCGGTGCGCGACCTCGAGGTCGAGGTCGAGAAGGTGGCCCGTGCGGGCGTCGTCCCCGTCGTGCTCGGTGGCGACCACACGATCACCTGGCCGGACGCGACAGGGGTGGCACGCGGGCGCGACGCCTGGGGCCGGGTGAGCCTGGTCCACTTCGACGCCCACGCCGACACCGGCGACTCCGAGTTCGGCTCGCTCATCGGGCACGGCCAGCCCATGCGCCGGCTGATCGAGTCCGGGGCGGTGCGCGGGGACCGCTTCCTGCAGATCGGGCTGCGCGGCTACTGGCCCGGTCCGCAGACCCTGGGCTGGATGGCCGAGCAGCGGATGCGCTCCTACGAGATGGCCGAGATCGGCGCCCGCGGGCTGGACGACTGCCTCACCGAAGCCTTCGCGATCGCCACCGACGACTGCGAGGGGGTGTTCCTCTCCGTCGACGTCGACGTGTGCGACCCGGGGCACGCACCGGGCACGGGGACGCCGGAGCCGGGCGGGCTGTCGGCCCGGCAGCTGCTCGACGCTGTCCGGCGGGTCTGCTACGAGCTGCCGGTCGTGGGCATGGACGTCGTCGAGGTCGCCCCGCCGTACGACCATGCCGACATCACCGCGGCGCTCGGGAACCGCGTCGTCCTCGAGGCGCTGTCGGCGATCGCCCGGCGCCGGAAGGACGCCCGCGAGGGGACGACCTGGGACCCGAGACGGCCGCTGCTCGCCGACCGGGTGCCGGGGGAGTGACGCGGGGTCGTCAGGCGATTGGGGGTCGCTGCTCGCCGTCCGCCGGCTCCTCGGGCTCGGCGTAGGGCCCGACCACCGGGTGCGCCGGCTCGGTCGGCTCGGGGCTGCGTGACTCGTCGCCGAGGTCGGCCCGCCACGGCGGGACCTCGGTCTCGTCGGCCTCGGCCGCGAGGGCCTCGATCTGCTCGGGGGTCACCGGCTCCTCGCGTCCGGAGGCCAGCATCGCCTCGGGGTTGTAGGCGACCCCGGGCGCCTCGAGGACGATCCGGTGCTCCTCGACGACGAGGTGGTCGACGAGGATGCGCGGCTCGATGTCGGACGGCCGGCTGCGGAAGTACTCCGGGGCGACAGCGTTCCACGCCACCATAAGCAGCAGGCCCAGCGCCAGCGCGCCGACGCCGATGACGAACACCCCGCCGAGCCCGAAGAACGTCGTGTAGCCGTAGTCGGGGTCCATCGAGTCGACCGCGACCTTGATCATGGCTCCGAAGAGCATGATGCCGCCGAGAGCAGGCAGCACCAGGTGGCTGAACCAGTGGTTCTTGCGGCGCTCCGGCTTGCGGAAGTACCAGGCCGCCGCGAAGCCGGTGAGGCCGTAGTAGAACGCGATCGCCAGGCCGGTGGCGGCGATCGTGTCCGCCAGCAGGTTCTCGCTGACCTGGGTCATGCCGACGTAGAAGACGATGGAGACGAACCCCATGACGATCGTCGAGACGGTCGGAGTGAGGTACTGGGGGTGGATCCGTGCGAACGACCGGGGCATCGCGCGGAAGGCCGCCATCGACAGCGTCGTGCGCGCGGTCGGCAGGATCGTCGTCTGAGCCGACGCCACGGCCGAGGTCAGCACCGCGAGGATGAGCAGCTTGCCGCCCCAGGTCCCGAGCACCAGCTCGCCGAGGTAGCCGAGGACGTCGTCCTGGTGCTCCTCGTTGGTCACGCCCTCCTCGCCGCCGAACGCCTGCGCCGCGGTGGCGATGACGACGTAGGTGACGACCAGGGCGATGGTGGCCAGGATCGCCGCCCGGCCGGGGGTCTTGGACGGGTCCGCGGTCTCCTCGTTGACGGCGACAGCGGTGTCCCAGCCCCAGTAGATGAAGATGGCGATGATGAGACCCTCGGCGATCTGCGACAGCGTGAGACCACCAGGCCACAGCCACGACAGCTCCGGGGTGACCGAGGTGTCCAGGGCGTTGTCGGTGTAGACCTTCACGAGGGCGACGAAGGCGAAGACGAAGAGGATCGCCAGCTCGATGCCCAGGAGGACGTACTGCGTCCGGGCGGAGAGCTCGATGCCGCGGTAGCAGATCCAGGTGACGACGACGAGGAAGAGCACGCCGACGCCGGTGACGGCCAGGCCCGTCGTGTTCGCAGCGACGTCGTCCTTGCCGAGCAGCAGCCAGAAGTAGGAGCCGGCCACCTGGGACAGCGAGGCCATCACGATGATGTCGGCGATGATGATGCCCCAGCCGCCGAGCCAGCCCGTGTGGGGACCGAAGGCTCGCCAGCCCCACTTGAACGTGGTCCCACAGTCCGGGTCGATCTCGTTGAAGTCCTGGTAGGCCTTCGCGGTGAAGTACATGGGGACGAATGCCAGCAGCAGGATCGCCGGGGCCTTCAGCCCGGCCGCCAGCACGATGAAGGCGAGAGTCGCTGCGAGCGAGTAGCCCGGTGCGGTCGACGCGACCGCGATCACGACGCTGGACATCAGGCCGAGGGCGCCGCCCTTGAGCCCCTTGTCGCCATTGCTCCCGCCGTTCTGCGCCGTAGGCGGCTGCTGGGTCGTCGTCATGGCGGGCACCTCCAGGGCCTGAGGCGCCGCAGGCTACTCCTGGCCGCGGGCGTCGGCGGGCATTCCGGGTACGGAGTGGCTAACCATCAAAGCGCTCTACGTCGGTTAGGATGTGGCCTTCTCCTACCGAAAGGCCCGCCGCTCCCATGTCCACTGCGTCGTCCCCCCTGCGCATCCTCGTCGTCGGCGCCGGAGGCGTCGGCTCCGCTGCGGTCTCCATCGCGGCGCGCCGCGACTTCTTCGAGCACGTCCTCGTCGCCGACTACGACCTCTCCCGGGCGGAGCGGGCGGTGGCCCAGACCGCAGGTGACTCCCGCTTCTCCGCCACGCGGGTGGACGCCTCGGACGCGGAGGCGGTCGCGCACCTCGTCCGTGAGCACGGCATCACCCACGTCCTCAACGCCGTGGACCCAAGGTTCGTGCTCCCGGTGTTCAACGGCTCCTTCGCGGCGGGGGCGGACTACCTCGACATGGCGATGTCGATGTCGTCCCCGCACCCCAGCAGCCCGTACCACGAGTGCGGCGTGAAGCTGGGGGACGAGCAGTTCGCGGCCGCGCCGCTGTGGGAGCGGGCCGGCCGGCTCGCGCTCGTCGGTATGGGCATCGAGCCCGGGCTGGCCGACGTGTTCGCCCGGTACGCCGCGGACGAGCTGTTCGCCGAGATCGACGAGGTGGGGATCCGAGACGGCGCGAACCTCGAGGTCGACGGGTACACCTTCGCGCCGTCCTTCTCGATTTGGACGACGATCGAGGAGTGCCTCAACCCTCCGGTCGTCTACGAGAAGGACCGCGGGTGGTTCACCACGCCGCCGTTCTCCGAGCCGGAGGTCTTCGACTTCCCCGAGGGCATCGGACCCGTCGAGTGCGTCAACGTGGAGCACGAGGAGGTGCTGCTGGTGCCCCGCTGGGTCGACGCCAAGCGGGTGACCTTCAAGTACGGGCTGGGCGAGGAGTTCATCAACGTGCTGCAGGTCCTGCACAAGGTGGGCCTGGACCGCACCCAGACGGTGAAGGTCGGAGACGTCGAGGTGAGCCCGCGCGACGTTGTGGCCGCCTGCCTGCCCGACCCGGCCGGGCTGGGCGAGCGGATGACCGGCAAGACCTGCGCCGGCACGTGGGTGACCGGGACCGGCAAGGACGGCGCCCCGCGGGAGGTCTACCTCTACCACGTCGTCGACAACGCCTGGTCGATGCGCGAGTACGGGCACCAGGCGGTGGTCTGGCAGACGGCCATCAACCCGGTCGTCGCCCTCGAGCTGCTGGCCCGGGGGGAGTGGAGCGGGGCCGGGGTGCTCGGCCCGGAGGCACTGCCGCCGAAGCCGTTCCTCGACCTCATCACGGCCTACGGCTCGCCGTGGGGGATGGAGGAGCGGACCCCGGCCGCCCGCTGACCGGCGTCCCGCTCGGTCAGCGGGACGTCGGGACCGACGCGAACGCCTTGTCGAGGACGGCCAGCGCCTCGTCGAGCAGGTGGGCCGGCATGACCAGCGGCGGGAGGAACCGCAGCACGTTGCCGTAGGTGCCGGCGGTGAGGACCAGCACGCCCTCCTGGTGGCAGAAGGCGGCCACGGCCGCGGTGGCTGCCGGGTCGGGCTCGAGGGTGCCCGGCTGCACCAGCTCGACGGCGACCATCGCGCCGCGGCCACGGACGTCGCCGATCACGGGGTGCCGGGCCGCCATGTCGCGCAGCGCCGGGAGCATCCGGTCGCCGATGGCCCGCGCCGCCCCCACGAGGTCCTGCTCCTCGATGGTGCGGATCGCCCCGAGGGCCGCCGCGCAGGCGACCGGGTTGCCGCCGTAGGTGCCGCCGAGGCCGCCCACGTGCGGAGCGTCCATGATCTCCGCCCGGCCGGTCACGCCCGCCAGCGGGAGGCCGCCGGCGATGCCCTTGGCGGTCGTGATGAGGTCCGGGACGACGCCCTCGTGCTCGCAAGCGAACATCGCCCCGGTGCGCGCGAAGCCGGTCTGTACCTCGTCGGCGACGAGGACGATCCCGTTCGCCCGGGCGTAGTCGGCCAGTCCGGGCAGGAAGCCCTCGGCGGGGACGATGAAGCCACCCTCGCCGGCGATCGGCTCGATGACGATCGCGGCCACGTTGTCCGCGCCGATCTCCTTGTCGATCTTGGAGATCACTGCAGCCAGCGCCTCGGGGCCGGCGTTCGCCGGGCCGGTCGGCCAGCGGAACGGATAGGCCAGCGGCATCCGGTGGACCTCGCCGGCGAACGGTCCGAAGCCGTTCTTGTACGGCATGTTCTTGGCCGTCATCGCCATGGTGAGGTTCGTGCGGCCGTGGTAGCCGTGCTCGAACACCACGACGGCGTCCCGCTTGGTGTATGACCGGGCGATCTTGACCGCGTTCTCGACCGCCTCGGCGCCGGAGTTGAACAGGGCCGACTTCTTCGCGTGGTCGCCGGGGGTGAGCCGGTTCAGCGCCTCGCACACCTCCACGTACCCGGCGTACGGCGTCACCATGAAGCAGGTGTGAGTGAACGCCGCCACCTGCTCCTGCACTCCGTGGACGACGTGGTCGGCGCTGTTGCCGACGTTGACGACCGCGATGCCGGCGCCGAGGTCGATGAACGAGTTCCCGTCGACGTCGACGAGCACCCCGCCCCCCGCCTTCTCGACGAAGACCGGCAGCGTCGTGCCGAGGCCGCGCGCGCAGGCGTCGGTGCGGCGGGCGAGGAGGTCCGCGGACTTCGGCCCGGGGATCGCGGTGATCACCCGGCGCTCCTGGGGCAGGGACGGTCCGCCGGCAGCGGGGAGGGTCTCGGTCATGGCGCCCACCGTAGTGCGACGGCCAGGCCGGGGATCTGTGTCGGTTCGGCCAACTTCGCCGCTACGGTTGGTCACTGAGGCCAAATCCCACCTTCGCACCCATGAGAGCCGAGGGTCGTGCTGCCATGCCTCCCAGCCTGCGCACCGTCACCGACCTGCCCGGCCTCGGGCTGCGCCGGCTGGCCGGCCCCGACGGACGCGACCGCGAGGTGCGCTGGGTGGCCGTCTCCGAGCTCGAGGACCCAGGGCCGTTCCTCGAGGGGGGTGAGCTCCTCCTCACCACGGGGCTGAGGCTGCCCGACGACGACGCGGCGGTGCTGGACGGCTACGTGACCCGGCTCGTCGACGCGGGCGTGACCGCCCTCGGGCTCGGGGTCGGGCTGTCCCACGCTGACGTCCCAGCACCGCTGGTCGCGGCCGCCGAGCAGCGGGGGCTGCCCCTCTTGGAGGTCCCGGCCCGCACGCCGTTCATCGCGGTGAGCAAGGCCGTGTCCGCGCTGCTCGCCGCCGAGGAGTACGAGGGCATGACACGGGCCTTCGAGGCACAGCTTGACCTCACCCGGGCCGCCCTGGCCGGTCCGGCGGCGGTCGTCTCCCGGCTGGCCCGTGCCGTCGACGGGTGGGCGGTGCAGCTCGGCCCGGACGGCGGGGTCCAGCACGCCGCACCTGCGGACGCCGCGGAGCGGCTCGAGGACCTCGGCGCCGAGGTGGCCCGGGTGCGGCGGCAGGGGCTCCTCTCGGCGGCCGCCGTCGCGGGCGACCACGGGCACGTCGCCCTCCGCCCTCTGGGGGCCCGCGGCCAGGTCCGCGGCGTCCTCGTCGTCGGTGCCGCCCGGGCTCCCGACCGCACGGGTCACTCGGTGGTGTCGGTCGCGGTGTCGCTGCTCTCGCTCGCCCTGGAACGGGACGACCCGACCGACGCCGCCCGGGCGGCACTGCGCCGAGCCACGCTGGACCTGCTGCTCGCGGGTGCGGCTGCCGAGGCCCTCCCGCTGGCGGACCTGGGCTGGGCCTGGCTCGCGGACGCGCCGCTGCGCTGGGTCGCCGTGGTCGGGCCACCGCCCGAGCGCGCCGCTGCCGTCGGGGCCCTGGCCGCCGGACCCGGGGGGGCCGACCGGGCCGTGGTGGAGCGGGACGACGAGGTCGCCGTGCTGGTCCGCGACGAGCCGGGGCCGGTAGCCGCGACCGGCGGCTGCCTGGGTGCCGTCCGGGCGGGCGGCAGCGCGCCCTGCCGGTTGGACACGCTCGGTGCGGCCCGGGCTCAGGCTCGGCAGGCGGCGGGCGGGCGCCGGGCCCCCGGGGTGCGCTGGTTCGACCAGCTGCCCGTGGAGGGGCTGCTGGCTGCGCTCGACCCGGACGCCGCGGGGGGGTTCGCCGCGGCCCTGCTCGGCCCGCTGGAGGGCCGGCGCGGGGACCTGCTCGTCTCGCTGGCCGCCTGGCTGCGCCACCACGGCGCCTGGGACGCCGCCGCAACCGAGCTCGGTGTGCACCGGCACACGCTGCGCTACCGGATGCGGCGGGTGGAGGAGGCCCTCGGCCGGTCGCTGGACGACGCCGACCTGCGCGCCGAGCTGTGGGTGGCCCTGCGGGTCCGCGGGCTGGCCGGCCCCTCACCCGGCGGCCCAGCGGCCCCCGAGAGTTGATCAAGGAATAGGGCACCACCGCCGCGCGCCACAGTGGTGCTCGATTCCTTGATCAATGCGCGAGGCGGGGGGTTTCGCCGGGTAG
>JALOLN010000293.1 GCA_025455945.1 Actinomycetes bacterium | reverse complement strand
GCAGGACCTCCTCGGCCTCAACCCGCGCCCGGCCCGCTTCGTCAAGCCGTACGCGGACCTGCGCACGGTGATGACCGACGCGGTGCGCTCCTGGGCCGAGGACGTCGTCGCGGGGACGTTCCCCGACGACGAGCACGCCTACCACTAGCGCTCAGCCGGTGGTCCCGGCCTCGGCGAGCTGGCCCTCGAGCACGTGCCGGGCCTCAACCAGCGACGGGCCGTACCACGTGAGGTGACGGCCGGAGACCACGGCGAACGGGAGGCCGGGGAAGGCCTCCGGCCCGTCGAGGGCGTCGAAGTGGTACGGCTCGTCGGGCAGCACGACGAGGTCGGCGCCGCTGCCCAGCACCTCGGTGACGTCCACCGACGGGTAGCGCTCGGCGTGGCGGCCGAAGACGTTACCGACGCCGAGGTGGCGCAGGACGTCACCGGCGAAGGTGTCCCGGCCCAGCACCCGCCACGGACGGCGCCAGACCGGCACTGCTGCCGCCGCCCACAGCGGACCACCGTCGAAGGTGTTGGACCACTCGCGGCGGGCGACGTCGAGCCACTCGGGCTCGGCGGCGCCGCACGCCACCAGCATCCGGCGCAGCGAGCCGAAGGCCTGGGCCAGGGACCGTGGTGCAGTGACCCACACCCGCACGCCGGCGGCCCGCAGCGCGGCGACGTCGGGCGCCCGGTTCTCCTCGTCGTTGGCGAGCACGAGGTCCGGCTCGAGGCCCGTGACGTCGTCCAGCCGCGGGTTCTTGGTCCCGCCGATGCGGACGACCTCGAGGTCCGCGGGGTGCGCACACCAGTCGGTGGCACCGACGAGGCGCCCTGGGACGGTGAGCGCCAGGCTCTCGGTGAGCGAGGGCACGAGCGAGACCACCCGCCGGACCCGACTGGGATCGACGTCGACAGCAGCCCCCGTGTCGTCGACGAGCACCTGACCATCGTCCGCCCGTGACGGCGGCCGGTCCATCAGCCGGACGACCGATGCGCTGCGCCAGCGCTACACGTCGGTGACGCGGATCCCGGCGTGCGCCTTGTAGCGCCGGTTGACCGAGATGAGGTTCGCCGTGAGGGCCTCGACCTGACGCGCGTTGCGGAGCCGACCCGCGTAGACCCCGCGCATGCCGGGGATCCGCACGGCCAGAGCCTGCACGGTGTCGGTGGCCCCGCGGTCGTCCCCGACGACGAGGACATCGGTGTCCAGCGCGGCCACGGACTCGTCGAGCAGCAGCACCGCGCTGACGTGGTGGAAGGCGCCGACGACCCGGGACTCGGGGAGCAGCGCCGCCGCCTGCTCCGTCGCTGACCCCTCCTCGACGGCCAGCGCGAAGGCGCCCTGCTTGTCGAACCCGAGCGGGTTGACGCAGTCGACGACGACCTTGCCGGCCAGCGGCCCGGCCAGATCGGCCACGAGCGCCCGGTGCCCCTCCCACGGGACGGCGACGACGACGACGTCGGACGCGCGGGCGCAGTCGGCGTTGCCCAGGCCACGCACGCCCGACCCGAGCTCGGCCGCGGCGGTCGCGGCCCGCTGCGGGTCCCGCGAGCCGACCACGACCTGCTGACCGACGCGGGACAGCCGGAAGGCCAGCCCACGGCCCTGCTCGCCCGTCCCGCCGAGCACCCCCACCACCAGGCCGGAGACGTCGGGCAGGACGAAGGGATCGACACGCGCTGGCTGGGTCATGTCCTGATCCTCTCAACCGGGACGCCGTGGGGCACGATGAGGTGACATGGACACCGCCCGGGTCGCCATCGTGCGCGAGCTGCTGGCCTCGACCGGCTGGGTCGAGCGCACCCGCTCGTTCGCCCGCACGCTGCGCCGCTCGACGAAGGACCCGGGGGGCCTGCTCCTCGTCGGGACGCCCGACGACGAGCCGTGGCACCTCGCCGCGCACCTCGACGACGAGTCGCGCTACGCCGGGATCCCCGAGCTGGCCCCCACCCTGGTGCGGTGGGCGCCACCGCCCGGCGCGCCCGCGCACCTGGCCGTGACCCTGGACCGGCTCGAGGCCGCCCGCCGTGGCGAGACGGTGTTCGTCGTCGCCGAGGAGGTCGCCCCGGAGCCCTTGCTCGAGCGGGTCTCCGACGCACGCCGGGTGGGCGCCACGGTGCTCACCATCGACGCCGGCGACACCGAGCTCGAGGGCCTGGCCCACGAGTCCCTCACCGTGGTGGAGAACGACCTGGTCGTCCCCGAGCTCTCCTTCGACACCGTGCAGCACCTGGTGTCGATGGCTGCCGGGGAGGCTCCGGTCCCCACCGGACGCCGCGGGTTCCGCGACCGCCTGGCCCGTGCCCTCGACACGATCAGCGGACCCGCCCCGGGCCGGTAGCCCACCGCGGACACGAACCGCGTCGAGGCGGCCAATCAGCCACCTCGTCGATCATCTCTGGGATCGTGAGGGCTCGAGACCGTCCGGCAACCGTCCGGACCCTGTGCTCCTGGGAGGCACCCGTGCCGGCGAAGTTCGTGCTCAGCAAGGACAAGGCGGGCAAGTTCCGCTTCAACCTGGTCGCCTCGAACGGCCTGGTGGTGGCCACGTCGCAGGCGTACTCGACGAAGACCGCGGCCACCAACGGCATCAACTCGGTGCGCAAGAACGCCCCGGTCGCTGCCATCGACGACCAGACCCTGCCGCCGCCCGCTCCGGCGCCCGCCCCCGTGAAGGCCAGTGCCGCCCCCGCCGCGAAGCCGGCCAAGAAGGCCAAGGTGGCCAAGAAGGCGGCCAAGAAGCGCTGACCCCCCTGTCGTGGCGGTGACGA
>JALOLN010000292.1 GCA_025455945.1 Actinomycetes bacterium | reverse complement strand
TCCCGGCCACGGCGACCGCCCGCAGCACCGCCGCCGCCTTGTTGCGGCACTCCCGGTCCTCGTAGGCGGGGTCGGAGTCGGCCACGATGCCGCCGCCGGCCTGGACGTAGGCGACCCCGGCGCGCAGCAGCGCCGTCCGGATGGCGATCGCGGCGTCGAGGTCCCCGGCGAAGTCGGCGTACCCGACGCAGCCGCCGTACAGGCCGCGCCGGGTGGGCTCCAGCTCTTCGATGATCTCCATGGCGCGCGGCTTGGGCGCCCCGGACAGCGTGCCCGCGGGGAACGTCGCGAGCAGCACGTCGAAGGCGGTCAGACCCGGTGCCACCCGGCCGACGACGGTGGACACGATGTGCATCACGTGGCTGAACCGCTCGACCGACATGAAGTCGACGACCTCGACGGTGCCGGGGTCGCACACCCGGCCCAGGTCGTTGCGGCCGAGGTCGACGAGCATGAGGTGCTCGGCGCGCTCCTTCTCGTCAGCGAGCAGGTCCGCCGCCAGCTGGGCGTCCGCCGCCGGCGTGGAACCCCGCCAGCGGGTGCCCGCGATGGGGTGCAGGAGGGCCCGGTCCCCGTTGACCTTCACCAGCGCCTCCGGGCTGGACCCCACGACGTCGAACCCGTCGAAGCGCAGCAGGTACATGTAGGGGCTGGGGTTGGTGACCCGCAGGATCCGGTAGACGTCCAGCGCGGAGGCGCTCGTGGCCATCTCGAAGCGCTGCGAGAGCACGACCTGGAACGCCTCGCCGGCCCGGATCTCCTCCTTCGCCGCGACCACGGCCGCCCGGTAGTCCGCCTGCGCCGTGCGGCTGGTGTACTCCGGCTCGGCGTCCCAGTCCAGGCTGCTCGCGGTGGGCGGCGCAGGGGTGGCGAGGTCGGCCGTCATCCGGTCGAGCCGGGCGACGGCGTCCGACCAGGCCTCGTCGACCCGCTCGTCCGTGGCGTCGTAGTTCACGGCGTTGGCGATGAGGAGCACCGACCCGTCGTCGTGGTCGAGCACCGCGAGGTCCGTAGCGAGCATCATGCCCAGCTCGGGCAGCCGCAGGTCGTCGGTGGCGTGCACGGGCAGCCGTTCCAGCCGGCGGACCGCGTCGTAGGACACGTAGCCGACCATCCCGCCGGTGAGCGGCGGCAGGTCGGGCAGCCGGGGCGTGTGCAGCAGCGTGAGGGTGTCGCGCAGCGCCTCCAGCGGGCTGCCGCCGGCCGGGACCCCGACCGGCGGAGTGCCGGTCCACGCGGCCACGCCGTCGACCTCGGTCAGCGTGGCGGCCGACCGCACGCCGATGAAGGAGTAGCGCGACCACACCCGGCCGTGCTCGGCGGACTCCAGCAGGAACGTGCCCGGCCGGCCCCCGGCCAGCCGCAGGTACACCCCCACCGGGGTGTCCCCGTCCACGAGCAGCCGGCGGGTCACCGGGATCACCCTCCGGTCACGGGCGAGCGAGCGGAACGTCGCGAGGTCGGGAGCGACGGACCCGTCGGGCGGCGCGGTCATGCGCCCAGTCTCGCCCATCGCCGAGCAAGATCGACGATCGGCGCGGCTCTCCCCGCAGCACCGTCGGACACGCTACGGTCGCCCCGGTCGTCGTCCGTCCGAGAGAGGCCCCCTCATGTCCGAGCCAACCCCGCCCGGGGTCCCCGAGCCGACCCAGCCACCGGCCGCTCCCCCGCCACCTCCGCCTCCACCTCCTCCGCCCCCGCCCCCGCCGGCGTCCGGCGGGGGGTTCGGCGCGCCACCCCCGCCACCTCCGCCGCCCCCGTCGGGGTACGGGCAGCCGGCCGCAGCGGGACCGGCGCGGTTCTCCGTCGGCGAGGCGTTCAGCTGGGGCTGGGCGAAGTTCACCCAGAACGCTGGCCCGATCCTCATCGCGGTCCTGCTCTACCTCGTCGTCCTCATCGTCGTCCAGGTGATCTGGTACGCGATCTTCAGGGGCGTCCTCATCAACAACGCGGAGATCACGATCGACCCCGAGACCGGGGCCATCGACGCGACCGGCGGGTCGGGGCTGGCCGCGACCTTCCTGCTCAGCGCCCTGAGCTCCTTCGCCTTCTTCGTGCTCTTCGCCTTCCTGCAGGCCGCGGTCATCCGTGGGGCGCTGCGGATCGCCGACGGCCACCGGCTCGAGCTCGGCGACATGCTCAAGGTCGACCGGTTCGGCACCGTGCTCGTGGCCGCCCTGATCGTCGGTGCGCTGACCGCGGTCGGCACGCTGCTGTGCTACGTCGGCGCGATCGTCGTGGCGTTCTTCACGCTGTTCTACCTGTTCTTCGTCCTCGACAAGAACCTCGGGGCGTGGGACTCGATCAAGGCGAGCTTCGACCTCGTCAAGTCCAACGCCGGCGACGTCCTGCTGCTCGGCCTCGCCGCGATCGCGCTCTACATCGTCGGTGCGATCCTCTGCGGCATCGGGCTGCTGGTCACCGCCCCGGTGGCGCTGCTCATGCTCACGTTCGGGTTCCGCCGGCTGCAGAACGAGCCCGTGGCGCCCTAACGGCTCTCCCTGCCGTCGCCGGCCGACGGCAGCAGGCCGGCGTCGAAGCACGTCCGGTCCCCCGTGTGGCACGCGACGCCGTCCTGGTCGACCTTGACCAGGACGGCGTCGCCGTCGCAGTCCAGCCGCACCTCGCGCACCCACTGCGAATGCCCCGAGGTGTCGCCCTTGCGCCAGTACTCCCGGCGGCTGCGGCTCCAGTAGACGACCCGGCCCGTCGTCAGGGTCCGGTGCAGCGCCTCGTCGTCCATCCAGCCGACCATGAGGACCTCACCGGTGTCCCACTGCTG
>JALOLN010000291.1 GCA_025455945.1 Actinomycetes bacterium | reverse complement strand
TCCGGGCGAGCCACCGGCGGCACGGCCACGTCCAGGAGGTCATCGTCCAGAACTTCGTGGCCAAGGACGACACCGCCATGCGGGCGGTGCCCGACCTCGACCCGGACGAGCTGGTCGCGACCGTGGCCGTCGCCCGCCTCGTGCTGGGCCCGGGCATGCGGCTGCAGGTGCCGCCGAACCTCAGCGCCCCCACCGACCTGGGCCGGCTGCTGGCCGCGGGCGTGGACGACTGGGGCGGGGTGTCCCCCCTGACGCCGGACCACGTTAACCCGGAGCGACCCTGGCCGGACGCCGACCGGCTCGCCGAACTGACCCGCGCCGCCGGGTTCGTGCTGCGCGAGCGGCTCACCGCGCACCCGCCGTACGTGCTCGCCGGGGAGCCGTGGCTGGACCCGCGGGTGCGCCCGCACGTCGCCGCCCTCGCCGACCCGGTGACCGGCCTGGCCGTCGAGGGCCGGTGCCCGACCGGGCTGCCCTGGCAGGAGCCGGACCCGGACTGGGGCCGCACCTCGGTGGGCCGCTCGGGGCTGCACGTCGAGATCGACACGGTCGGGCGCACCGGTGACCGGCGCAGCGACTTCGCCGGGGTCTACGGCGGCTGGGCGGCCGTGGCCGAGCAGGCCACGGCCGGGGCGCCCTCCCGGCTGACAGCCGACGTCCGCGCCGCCCTGCGGGTCGCCCAGGACCGGCCGGCGGCCCTGACCGACGCCGAGGCGCTGGCCCTCTTCGGCGCCGACGGCGTGGACCTCGAGGCGTTGTGCGCGCTTGCCGACGACGTCCGCCGGGACACGGTGGGGGAGGAGGTCACGTACGTCGTCAACCGCAACATCAACTTCACCAACGTCTGCTACACCGGCTGCCGCTTCTGCGCGTTCGCGCAGCGCCGCTCCGACGCCGACGCCTTCCGGCTCTCCCTCGCCGAGGTCGCCGACCGCGCGCAGGCCGCCTGGGCCGCGGGGGCCACCGAGGTGTGCATGCAGGGCGGCATCGACCCCGACCTGCCGGGGACGGCGTACCTGGACCTGGCCCGGGCCGTGAAGTCGCGGGTGCCGGGCATCCACCTGCACGCGTTCAGCCCCATGGAGGTCGTCAACGGTGCGGCCCGGCTCGGGGTGTCCGTGCCGGAGTTCCTGGCCGCGGCCCGCGACGCCGGCCTGGACTCGATCCCCGGCACGGCGGCCGAGATCCTGGACGACGACGTCCGATGGGTGCTCACGAAGGGCAAGCTGCCGACCGCCGCGTGGGTCGAGGTGGTGACCGCCGCGCACCGGGCCGGGCTGCCGAGCAGCGCGACGATGATGTACGGCCACGTCGACGGACCGCCGCACTGGGTCGCGCACCTGCGCCTGATCGCCCGGCTGCAGGACGAGACCGGCGGCTTCACCGAGTTCGTGCCGCTGCCGTTCGTGCACACGAACGCGCCGGTGTACCTGGCCGGCCTGTCCCGGCCGGGGCCGACGCCGCAGGAGAACCGGGCCGTGCACGCCATGGCGCGGCTGCTGCTCCACGGGCGGATCAGCCACGTGCAGACCTCGTGGGTCAAGCTCGGGGTGGACGGCGTCCGGCTGATGCTGCGCGGCGGTGCCGACGACCTCGGCGGCACCCTCATGGAGGAGACGATCAGCCGGATGGCGGGCTCCACCCACGGGTCGCGGATGACCGTGGCCGAGCTGGAGGAGACGGTCGCCGGGATCGGCCGGCTGCCCCGCCAGCGCACCACGACCTACGGGACGGTCAGCGCGGAGCGGGTCGCCGCGGCCCGGTCCGGTGGAGGGGTCCCGCGCGACCTCCGGACGGCCAATAACACGCCAGGGCTTGACGTGACGGTAGCCACACCCCTGTAATTCCACCCATGTCGTTCGTCAGGTGGTGCTCCGGGGTGACGCCGGATGCCGCCGACCGCGGACCTGATGGGTCGAGGAGGACACGCGGATGAGCGTGGTGTTTCCGCTGCACGGTGGCGTGGACGAGATGTCCTGGCAGGAACGCGCCCTGTGCGCCCAGACCGACCCGGAGGCGTTCTTCCCGGAGAAGGGCGGCTCGACCCGCGAGGCCAAGCGGGTCTGCGTCGGCTGCGAGGTCCGGGCGGAGTGCCTGGACTACGCGCTGGCGAACGACGAGCGGTTCGGCATCTGGGGCGGACTGTCCGAGCGCGAACGGCGGCGGCTGAAGAAGCAGGCTGTCTGACGTCGTAGAGTAGGGGCTCGCCGCGGCGCTCTCGCACCGGCGGCGACCCCTCACCATGACGACCTCCCCCTCCGACGCCCCGGCCGTGGACGCCGCGGCGTCCGGCTTCTTCGCCGACGCCGCCGACCTCGCCCTGGACGAGGCGGCCGAGGACCGTGGGCCGGACACCCGCACGTTCGACCGGCACCGGGTCACCGCGGTCCTCGTCTGCCACGACGGCGCCCGGTGGCTGCCGCGCACCCTCGACGCGCTCGCCGGGCTGGCGCTGCGGCCCGCGCGGGTCGTCGCCGTCGACACCGGCTCCACCGACGCCACCGCGGCGCTGCTCGCCGCCGCGGTGGACCCCGAGGGCACCGGACTGGCCGAGGTGCTCACCCTGCCCCGGACGACCGGCTTCGGTGCTGCGGTCGCGCACGCGGCCTCGGCCGCCGCTCCCCCGGCCACCGGTGCGGCCGACGGCGAGCCGGCCACCGGCGACGGCCCCGTGGAGTGGCTGTGGCTGCTCCACGACGACTGCGCGCCACACCCCGAGGCGCTGCGGGCGCTGCTCGCCGTGGCCGACGACAGCCCGTCGGTTGGCATCGTCGGGCCCAAGGTGCTCGGCTGGAGCGACCCGCGC
>JALOLN010000078.1 GCA_025455945.1 Actinomycetes bacterium | reverse complement strand
CTGGCCGGGAAGGGCGCGACCCCCCCGCACGTCCTCGTGATGACCGCCACCCCCATCCCCAGGACCGTCGCCATGACCGTCTTCGGTGACCTCGACGTGTCGACCCTCACCGAGCTGCCGGCAGGCCGCGCCGAGATCACGACCCACGTCGTCCCGGCGGGGGAGAAGCCGCACTACCTGGAGCGAGGCTGGCAGCGGGTGCGGGAGGAGGTGGCCGCCGGGCACCAGGCCTACGTGGTCTGCCCCCGGATCGGCGGTGCCCAGGGCACGGACGACCTCGAGCCGGTGGAGCCGCCGACCGAGGACGAGGCCCGCCGCCCGGCCCTCGCCGTCCTCGAGCTGGCGCCGACGCTGGTGACCGGACCGCTCGCGGGGCTGCGCGTCGAGGTGCTGCACGGCCGGCTGCCCGCCGACGCCAAGGACGACGTCATGCGGCGGTTCACGGCCGGCGAGGTCGACGTGCTGGTGGCGACGACCGTCATCGAGGTGGGGGTCGACGTGCCCAACGCGACCGTCATGGTCGTCATGGACGCCGACCGGTTCGGGGTGTCCCAGCTGCACCAGCTGCGCGGCCGGGTGGGCCGGGGCTCCGCACCCGGGCTGTGCCTGCTGGTGACGGAGGTGCCCGCCGCCTCGGCCGCAGGCGAGCGGCTCGCCGCGGTCGCGGCCACGCTCGACGGGTTCGCGCTGTCCCGCATCGACCTCGAGCAGCGTCGGGAGGGCGACGTCCTCGGGGCGTCGCAGTCCGGGCGGCAGACCTCGCTGCGCATGCTGTCGGTGCTGCGCGACGAGCAGGTCATCGCCGACGCCCGCGAGGAGGCCACCGCCCTCGTGGCCGAGGACCCCGACCTCAGTGCCCACCCCGCCCTGCGCGCCGCGGTCGCCGCCTGGGTCGACGAGGAGCGGGCCGACTACCTCGAGAAGGCCTGAGCCGTCGGCGGCCGGCTGGCGGACACCACGGCCAAGACGACGACCACGCCGCCGACGACCAGCAGCGCCACGCCGGCGACCAGCAGGCTCACCGACAGCCAGCCGAGCGCGGGCACCGTGGCCGCGAGGTCGGCGCGGACGGCGACACCGGGGGCGGCGTCGGCGTTCATCACCACCACGGTCCAGGCACCGCGCTCGGGCTCCCAGGCCAGCGTCTGCGTGCCGGCACCACTCACGCTGCTCACCCAGAACCCCTGGTCCGCCGGGGGGCTCTCCGGTGCGCCGCCGGGGTGCTCGCGGTAGGTCGCCGTGCCCCGGCTGAGGTCGGTGATCGTCGCGTACCCCGCCTCGGAGAGGTAGCCGGACACGTCGGAGGTCCGCGCGATCCCCAGGAACACGGTGGCGTCCTCGGTCGTGGGGGTGGCGCGCAGCCGCACGGTCCCGAGCCAACGGTCGGGCAGCGCCCAGCTCACCTCCGGTCCGGAGTCGCCGAGGTCGATGCGCTCCGTCCGCAGGGCGTACTGCCCGGTCGAGAGCGCGCGCGTCGGTGAGGTGAGGTAGCCGTCGTCGTCGCGCAGGACCTGGTCCGCCCACAGGGCGGCCCCGCCGCCGAGCAGCAGGCCGGCGGACACCAGGGCCAGCAGCGCCCCGAGGACGAGGGCGAGGATGCGTCCCCCCGTCCAGCGGTGCCCGACCGCGGTCGCTGCCACGGCCTCGGTCGGTGCCGGAGCGGCGACGACGGATGCCGCGGGGTCCGGGCCGCCCATGTCGAGCCGGAACGGCGGGTACGCGTCGGTCATGAGGCTGGCGTACCCGGCCACCCGCAGGCCCCAGCGGTTCATCCCGAGCAGGAAGTCGAACACCGCGCGGGGGTAGGCGCCGGTGAAGGCCAGGACCACGGCGGCGACCACGACGAGGACGCTGATCAGGCCGGGCCAGCCCACCTGCACCACGGTCTGGTCCCCGACGTCCCACGTGTCCGAGGTCCCACCGCCGACGAACAGGCCGACGACGACGTAGTGGGGGATGGCCAGCAGCCACCACTTGACCAGCACCAGCCCGCGGGAGAGGTGGTCGGGGTACTGCACCTCGAGGTGCGCCGGGTAGTCGGGGACGTCCGCCAGCGTGAACGGCGGGTAGCGGTCGGTGCCCAGGGCGCCGAAGGCGTAGTAGGAGACCCGCCACGACCACCGGAGCACCCCGACGTCGAAGTCGAAGACCGCTCGGGGGTAGCGACCGGTGAACAGGATCGCGAAGAACGCCACCACCCAGAGCACCGCGAACGCGATCCACAGGAAGGCCAGGACGACGAAGTGCGGGATGGCGAGGAACCACTTCACCAGCCACAGCCAGCGCGACAGCGGCTCGTCCAGCTCGGCGTCGACGCGCACGGGGTACGGCACGGGTCCTGCCGCAGGGGTCGTCACGGGGACCATCTCCTCAGGCACCGGTCATCCCATGCTGGGGGCCGGGCGGAGGGCGCCGCAAGGGCCTTTCGGGCCGTAGCCTTGCCACGGTGACGCGGATCGTGGCTGGCGCCGCCCGCGGGCGGCGCCTCGTGGTGCCGCCGGGGGACGCTACCCGGCCCACCTCGGACCGGGCCCGCGAGGCCCTCTTCTCGGCCCTGGAGGCCCGCCTCGCCGGACTGGCGGGACGGCCGTTCCTCGACCTGTACGCCGGTTCGGGGGCGGTCGGGCTGGAGGCGCTGTCGCGTGGGGCCGGTCGGGTCGTGCTCGTCGAGCACCACCGGGCGGCGCTCGCCGCCATCCGCGCCAACGTGGCGGCCGTCGGCCTCCCCGGCGTGCAGGTCAGCGCCGAACGTGTCGAGCGGTTCGTCGCCTCCCCCAACCCCGGCGCGCCCTTCGACGTGGTCTTCCTCGACCCCCCGTATTCGACCCCGGCCGCGCAGGTGTCCGCCGTCCTGGTGGACCTGCTGGCGCACGGCTGGCTGCGGCCCGAGGGCCTGGTCGTCGTCGAGCGGGCCACGCGGGACGGCGCGCCGGACTGGCCCGCGGGCCTGGTGGGAGACCGGGGTCGTCAGTACGGCGAGGCCAGCCTTTGGTACGGTCACGCCGGCGGTTGCCTCAGGCGAGGAGTGAGCGTGCGCAGGGTCGTCTGCCCCGGGTCGTTCGATCCCGTCACCAACGGTCACCTCGACATCGTGGGTCGCGCCGCCGACCTCTGGGACGAGGTCACCGTGGCGGTCCTCGTCAACCGCAACAAGTCGGGCCTGTTCAGCGTCGCCGAGCGGATGGAGATGCTCGCGACGGTGACCCAGAGCTGGCCGAACGTGCGGATCGACAGCTTCGACGGGCTGCTCGTCGACTTCTGCCGGGACCGGGGCATCCCCGCCATCGTCAAGGGGCTGCGAGCCGTCTCCGACTTCGACTACGAGCTGCAGATGGCCCAGATGAACCACCGGCTGGCCGGGGTCGAGACTTTGTTCGTCCCGACGAACGCCATCTACAGTTACCTGTCGTCGAGCCTCGTCAAGGAGGTCGCGCTGCACGGGGGCGACATCTCCGGGCTCGTTCCCGACCTCGTGGCGGACCGTCTCCGCGAGCGGGTCACCGCCCGATAGCCCGACCGCATCGACCGAGGAGCCGCGCGACCGTGGACGTCCACGACAAGCTCGACGAGATCACCGCGCTGGTCGAGAACGCGCGCGCCATGCCGATGTCCTCCTCGTGCATGGTCAACCGGGCCGAGCTGCTGGCGCTGCTGGACGAGCTGCGGGCGCTGCTGCCCGAGGAGCTCGACCTGGCCGACCGGCTGCTCTCCGACCGCGAGCAGGTCGTCGGGGAGGGCCGGCTCGAGGCGGAGCAGATCGTCGCGGCGGCCCACGAGGAGCGCATGCGGCTGGTGTCGGAGACCGAGGTGTACGCCCAGGCGCAGCTCGAGGCCAGCCGGATCGTCGCCGACGCCGAGACCGAGGCCGAGCAGATGCGGTCGGCCACCGACGAGTACGTCGACGGCAAGCTGGCGACCTTCGAGATCTCGCTCAACAAGACGCTGGCCGCCGTCCAGCGGGGCCGGGACAAGCTGCGCGGCCGGCACGACGTCCACGACCTCGGCGACGACACCGGGCCGTTCCAGCGCATCTCCAGCTCCTGAGCGGGCGTCCCGGGCGGCGCTGATTGGGCCGGTCGCGGCGGCCTCCGGTACCCTGGGCGGTCCGGTCTTCGCCCGAGACCGTGGTGTGTCGCGCCCACGGAGGTTCCGCTGTCCAGGCTCGACCCCAGAGCGCCGTTCGTCGTGGACACCCGCGACCTCGGCCGCCGCCCGGGGTCGATGCGGCAGCTGACCCGCACCGTGCCGGCGCCGGCGGACCTCGGCACCGGGGTGATCGGCGTCCCCGCGGGGTCCGACGTCCACCTGGACATCCGGTGCGAGTCGGTCGTCGAGGGCGTGCTCGTGACGGCAACGGCACGGGTGCGGGTCGAAGGTGAGTGCGTGCGCTGCCTGGACCCGGTCGCCTCCAGCGCGGAGGTCGCCGTCCAGGAGCTCTACTACTACCCCGACCAGGACGTCGACGACGAGGAGGCCGAACGGCTCGAGGGCGACCTGCTCGACCTCGAGCCGGCGCTGCGGGACTCGGTCGTGCTGGCCCTGCCCCTGCAGCCGCTGTGCCGGGACGACTGCCCGGGCCTGTGCCCCTCCTGCGGGGTGCGCCTGGCGGACGACCCCGGGCACAGGCACGACGTGGCCGACCCGCGCTGGGCGGCCCTGGGCGCCCTGCGTCCCGAGCACGACCCCCTGCACGACCCGACGGACGACGAGATGGAAGGCGGCTAGCCGTGGCGGTCCCGAAGCGGAAGACCTCGCGCAGCAACACCCGGTCGCGCCGGGCCAACTGGAAGGCAGCGCCCCTGACGCTGGCGACCTGCGACCGCTGCAAGCAGCCCAAGCTGCCGCACGCGGCCTGCCCGACGTGCGGTACGTACAACAAGCGGCAGGTCCTGGCCGTCTGAGCCGTGAGCGCCCCCGTGCCGGAGCGCACTCGCACCGACCCGACACGGGTCGCCGTCGCGCTCGACCTGTCCGGGCTGCGGCCCGGTCCGGCCGGCACCTCCGGGGTCGTGGCCGACGCGATCGCCGCGCTGCTGCGCGCGGAGCCCGGCGTCGACCTCGTCCTCGTGGGACCGGAGCAGGACGCCGGGCCGGCGGACCGTGCGGCTGCCGCTGCCGCCGCGGGCGACCGACTCGGCCACGTGCGATCAGGCGCGGCTGCGGACCCCGCCGACCCCGACCGAGCGGTGCGCTCCCGGCTCGACGTCCCCACCCGGGTCGGGGCGGCGCGGGTGGCCGCCGGTGCCGTCGACGTGCTCGTGTCGGCCGCCACCCCAGCGGTGGCGCTGGCCGCTGCACGGGTCGCGCTGCCCGCCCTGCCCGGGGCCGGCCGGCCCGTCCTCGCGGCGGCCGTCGCCGTGCCCGGCTCGCCCCGACCGGCAGTCGTGGGCGACGTCGGGGGTGAGGTGCACCCGGACGTCGACACGGTCGCGGCCGTGGTGGGCGCCGCGGCACGGTCCCTGGCTGGGCCGGACGCCAGGGTCCGGCCGCTCCTGGGCGAGGGACCGCACCCGGTGGGGGCCCGCGCGCTGCTCGACGGGGCGGTCGACGGCCTGGTCGCCGACGGTCGCTCCGGGGCCGTCCTGCTGGACGCGCTGACCGCGGCGGCCGCCGTGCACGTGCTCGGACTGGTGGTGCTGGGCCGATCCGGTCCGGTGGTCGTGGCCGAGCCGTCGGTCGAACAGCTCTGCGCCGCCGTGGGCCTGGCGGCCCGGCTGGTGCGCGGGGGCGTCGTCGACGCCTGCACGACCGAGCTCGCGGCGGTCGTCCGGGCGCGGCGGGTGGCGGCGGGACTGCCGAGCGTCCCGGGTGGCCCGCGATGACCGCCCCCCACGCCGGCCTGGAGGAACGGCTCGGCGTCCTTCTCGACGCCGGGCTGCTGGAGCGGGCCCTCACCCACCGCTCGTACGCCTACGAGAACGGTGGGTTACCGACCAACGAGCGCCTGGAGTTCCTCGGCGACGCCGTCCTGGGCCTGGTCGTCACCGACACGCTCTACCGCGCCCACCCCGACCTGCCCGAGGGCCAGCTGGCCAAGCTGCGGGCTGCGGTGGTCAACGCCCGCGCACTGGCCGACGTCGGGCGCACGCTCGGGGTGGGGGAGTTCGTCCGCCTCGGGCGTGGGGAGGAGACGACCGGCGGGCGGGACAAGTCGTCGATCCTGGCCGACACCCTCGAGGCGCTCATCGGCGCGGTGTACCTCGACCAGGGGCTCGCGCAGGCGGCGGCCCTCGTCCACCGGCTGTTCGACCGGCTGATCGAGCACGCGGCCGCGCTGGGCGCCGGGCTGGACTGGAAGACCAGCCTGCAGGAGCTCACGGCGACCCTCGGCGTCGGCGTGCCCGAGTACGTCGTCCACGAGCAGGGCCCCGACCACGCGAAGGAGTTCGAGGCCGTCGTCCACGTGGGCGGTGAGGAGCGCGGTCGAGGCTCCGGGCGCAGCAAGAAGGAGGCCGAGCAGCAGGCGGCGGCGCTCGCCTGGGAGACCCTGCGGGCCGGCGCGGACGGCTGAGGTGCCCGAGCTGCCGGAGGTCGAAGTGGTCCGGCGCGGCCTCGAGCGGTTCGTCGTGGGCCGGACCGTCGGGGCGGTCGAGGTGCGGCACCACCGTGCGGTCCGTCGGCACCCGGCCGGGGCGGCGGACCTCGCCGCCCGGCTGCACGGCGTCCGGCTGCTGGCCGCCCGGCGGCGCGGCAAGTACCTGTGGCTGCCGACGGACGCCGGGGAGGGGCTCGTCGGGCACCTCGGGATGAGCGGGCAGCTGCTCGTCCGGCCCACGGACGCCCCGGACGAGGCCCACCTCAGGGTCCGTCTCGGCTTCACCGACGGCGGCCCGGAGCTGCGCTTCGTGGACCAGCGGACGTTCGGCGGCCTGGCCGTGGAGGCGCTCGACGACACCGGCCTCCCGGTCTCGGTGCGCCACATCGCGCGTGACCCCCTCGACCCGGCGTTCGACGCCGCCGCGTTCAGCGCGGCGCTGCGCCGCCGGCACACCGGGCTGAAGCGGGCGCTGCTCGACCAGACCCTCGTGTCCGGCGTCGGCAACATCTATGCCGACGAGGCCCTGTGGCGGGCCCGGCTGCACTGGGCCCGGCCGACCGCCACGCTGCGCCGGCCCGACGTCGAGCGCGTGCTCGGCGCCGTCCGGGAGGTGCTCACCGAGGCCCTGGCCCAGGGCGGCACGTCGTTCGACAGCCTGTACGTCAACGTCAACGGCGAGAGCGGCCACTTCTCGCGGTCGCTGCACGCCTACGGCCGGCGGGGCGACCCTTGCGACCGCTGCGGCACGCCGATCCGGCGCGACGTGTTCATGAACCGCTCGTCGTACTCCTGTCCGCGGTGCCAGCCGCGGCCGCGGCGTCCGCACCCCTGACCGCCCGCAGGTACCGCCCGCAGGTGCACCGCGCGCACACCATCGCCCCAGGCCGCCCGCGACGACGGGGGGTCCTGCCCCGTTCCGGGCCGGTTGCGCGTGGGCCCCGGCCGCCGTCGGCACGCGGATGTGTGCGCCCGGTGCACCCCGCCGAGCGGGCTGGGTGCTGTCGCTAGGCTCGACGGCCGTGCAGCAGGTGCGGCTCACCGCGTGGGTTCGGGGCCGGGTGCAGAACGTCGGCTTCCGCTGGTGGACCCGGGCCCGGGCCCTGGAGCTCGGCCTGGCCGGCTCTGCGACGAACCTCGACGACGGCCGCGTGGAGGTCGTGGCCGAGGGGCCCGAGGCGGACTGCCAGGCGCTGCTCGACGCCCTGCGGGGTCCGGGCACGCCCGGTCGGGTCCTGGGGGTGACCGCCCGCTGGTCGGTGGCCCGCGGCGGGCTCACCGGCTTCGTGGAGCGTTGACCCGGTCGGGTGACCCCGATGTTGACCATCCCGACGCCGGGGTGGGACAGTGGTTCGACCGCACCACCCACGCCCGGCGCCGCGTCGCCTGCGGTGCGCGGGCCCAAGATCTGGTGCCTCAATGGCACCCCCTGCTCCACAGCGGAGGACCCTCGATGGCGAAGGCCCTGCTAGGCCACGTCGGCGGACCGGACCCCCTGGTGGTGGCCGACCTGGCCCGGCTCCGGCGACGGGTGCGTGACCTCGAGCAGGAGGTCGTGCGGCTGCGTGCGACCAACGAGGCGCTGGCCGCGCTCGTCGCCGAGGACGTCATGCTCGAGCCCGAGGGGCGGCTGCTCACGCTCGGCGAGCCCGCCCTCACCTGAGGCGTCCGCGCCGGTAGCGTGCCCGGCGACGTCGTCCGTCGTCGGGGGAGGTGCCGATGCGCCGGCTGCCTGCGCTCCTGCTGGGTGCGGCCCTGGCCTCGGCAGGAGTTGTCGCCGGTCCGGCCGTGGCAGCCGAGCCGCCCACCCACACCAACGGGCTGATCGCCTTCCGCTGCGTCCAGGGCAGCGCCGTCCGCTGGGGACTGGTGGACCGCGACGGGTCGGGCCTGACGATCCGCGGCCCGGCCGCCGGGACCTTCACCGGTGACCTGGCCTGGGCGCCCGACGGCAGCGAGCTGGCGTACGTCGGGGACATCGCCGGCGGCACGCGCTCGTCGATCCTGCTCGCCGAGGCGGACGGCACCTTCCCCTTCGCGAC